>QFNK01000208.1 GCA_003240795.1 Micavibrio aeruginosavorus
AAACGGCGCAGCAGCTCTTCATCATAACGGACGCGGTCTTCATCATAACGGTCATCGGTCGCGAAGAAGCGATACCAGCGTTCTTCCTTCGTGGAAAGCTCGGCGCTCAACTGGTCGTCATCGAATGCCTTGTTGCCGACGAACTTGATGCCCTTGATGGCCGTTACGTCGCCTTCGGTAATTTCAAAGACAAGGTTTACGCGGTTCTGGTCCAACTCAATGATCTTCGGCTCAATATTGACGGCAAAGCGTCCGCTTCGCTGATACACCTGATACACACGCGCGACATCGTTCTGCACTTTGGTCTTTGTATAGACCTGACGCGGGCGTAGGGAGATTTCAGCCAGAAGTTCGGAATCCTCGATCTTGCTGTTCCCCTCAAAGGCGATCTCGTTGATGATCGGGTTTTCGACAACATCGACGAGCAGGACGCCGTTCTGTTGCTTCATTTTCACGTCGGCGAACAATCCGGTGGCGAAGAGGTTTTTAAGCCCTTCGTTCATCACATCTTCCGTCAGCGGCACGCCCGTAGGAATATTCAGGTAGGTCAGGATCGTCGATGCCTCGACCCGCTGCGATCCGCTGACGCGGATTTCACGCAGTGTATCCGCGGCCATGGCGGGCGCGCTGATCAAAAGAACAAGCATCAAGCTTACGAAGAAATGGAGACGTGTCATGACGTTACGGATTCCTGACGGAGTCGGAGGTTGTGCCTACTGAATCTGTTAAAATATTTTGGGTGCCTGTACAACCGATTCTTGGCGGATCGGCTAAAGTATAAGCTGCAAAATATCGCTGAGATTGGCGAAGACCATGAGCCCGATAAGAAGGGTAAAGCCCACGCGGAACGCGTATTCCTGCCCTTTTTCCGGAATTGGGGACCCTTTGACCGCTTCAATAGCGTAAAACACCAGATGGCCGCCGTCCAGAACCGGGATTGGGAACAAGTTAATTAGACCAAGATTTATGGAAAGAAGGGCCGTAAACGTTATGATCGCGATCAGTCCCGCCTGCGCCATATCTCCGGCCATGGCGCCGATGCGGATCAGCCCGCCCAGCTCCTTCGCACTGCGTGTGCCGGTGATTATCTGTCCCAGAGCCTTCAACGTGCCGACCGTAACCTCCTTGGTCTCGATGACCGCGCGGCCTACCGCGGACAGAGGTCCGTGCTTCACAATATCGTCACCGATCTTTTCTGAGATGACGAGAAGATTTCCCTGTTCATCGTCGGCATTGCCCAGCGTGTTGTTGAGGTTTGCGTAAGGGTGAACGATAAGGACGCTCGGCTTTTCTTCTTCAGAAACTGGCTTGAAGGTAACTTCCATGTTCTTGTCGAGATTGCCCCGCAGGATCGGCGGGACCTGCTCAGCATTTTCGATCTGCTTGCCGTTGATAGCGGTAATCTGGTCGAGACCGAACCCGTTGACAGCGCCGATAAGTCCCAGGACACCGCGGGAATGCTCAAAGCCGAAACGATCGGACATGGTTTCGCGCACCGGAGTAGCCTCGATCTGCACTTCCTTGCCATCGCGTTCAACCGTAAAACTCATCGGCGTGTCGAGGGCAATCGCCACCTTCTGGCGGATATCCTCGAAACGGTAGACGGAAGAACCGTCAATCGAAAGAATGCGGTCATGAGGCTGAAACCCTGCCTGATCCGCGGCGGAGCCTTTGATGATAGCGGACGCCGTTGGCGGGGTGACAGGCTGGCCATAAGTCGCGAACAGACCGGCCATCAGGATTATAGCAAAAATAAAGTTGATGGCGGGGCCGGCAAAAACGATCGCCGCGCGTTGCCACACCGGCTTTGCGAAAAAGGCAACCTTGCGCTCTTCTTCGTTCAGCGGACGGGCAAGCAATCCCTCACCCACCGTTTCCTTATGCCCGGCACTGGCCGGGTCGGTGTCGCCGAACATCTTGACGTAACCACCGAGGGGGATCAGCGAAAACTTCCAGCGTGTGCCGTTCTTGTCCCGGAAACCGAACAGTTCCTTACCAAAACCGATGGAAAAGGTTTCAACCTTTACACCACACATGCGCGCAACGATGTAGTGGCCCCATTCATGAACGAAAACCAGAATGCTGAGCACGAGAAGGAATGTGCCGCCGTAGATCCACACATTGCTGAGCACGAGGTTAAAGATATCGAAAATCGAATTCATGATGCTTTCCGGTCTGTTTGAGTAGGTTGTCGTCCCGATTCGTTCACTATATAGGACAGCGCTTTGCTTCGCATCCTTGAATCAAGCGCCAGTACGGAGGCCAGATCGGACGGAATTTCCGCCCCTCCCTCTTCAACCGTTCGGCGCACGATGTCAAAAATGTCGGTAAATTTTATCCGTCCCTCCAAAAATGCCGCAACGGCAATCTCGTTGGCGGCATTGAAAGCGATGCAGGCACCCTGCCCCGCTTTCATGCAAGCGTAGGCATAATTTATGGCGGGAAAACGGCAATGGTGCACCTGTTCGAATGTCAGGCTGGAATAACGGGCGAAATCAAGCCGCTGCGCGGGTCCGGTAATACGGTCAGGCCATCCAAGGGCATGCGTGATCGGCACGCGCATGTCCGGCGCACCCATATGCGAAAGCACGGATCCGTCGGCATATTCCACCATCGCATGGATGACAGATTGCGGATGGAGCATCACGTCGATCTTTTCGGGCGGCATGGAAAACAGATGATGAGCCTCGATCACCTCCAACGCCTTGTTCATCATCGTCGCGCTGTCGACGGAGATTTTGGCGCCCATCGACCAGTTCGGGTGGGAGACGGCCTGCTCAGGCGTCGCCGCCTCCATCTGCTCGCGCGTCCAGTTGCGGAACGGCCCGCCGGATGCCGTCAGGATAATACGCTCTATCTTGGATTTCTGGGAGGATTCAAAAACCTGAAAAACGGCGTTGTGTTCGCTGTCGACGGGAAGAAGCGTCGCGCCGGACTTACGGGCGGCTTCGAGAACCTGCACACCGGCAGAGACCAGCGGCTCCTTGTTTGCGATGGCCACATGTTTTCCGTTTGCGATAGCGGCAAGCAAAGGCTCAAGCCCCGCCATTCCGACGATGGCGGCCATCGTGCAGTCGGCCGGAATGCCGGACGCCTCCACAAGGGCCGTGCGCCCTCCCGAAACCTTTATACCAGTCCCCGAAAGCGCCTCTTTCAAGACAGGCAGCAGCGTCTCATCCCCGATCACGGCATGTTCGGCGCGCATGCTCTTCGCCTGTTCGGCAAGCTTCGCAACATTGCTCTGCGCCGTAAGGACACCAACACTGTAGAGATCGGGATTGGCCGCAACAACATCAAGCGTGGCAACGCCGACGGTTCCGGTAGAACCGAGAATATTGATCTTTTTCATCGCCATTGAAATATGAAGCTGAGCAACGCCAGAAAAGCAGGTGCCGCCAGAAGAAGGGAATCAATACGGTCGAGCGCGCCGCCATGACCGGGAATAAGATTGCCCGTATCCTTCACCTGCACGCGGCGTTTCTGCATGGAGATGAACAAATCACCAACCTGCCCAACAACGGCGAGAAGAATACCAATGACAACGATCGTAGGAATGCTGGCTCCCTGAAGGGCGGAGAACATGATACCCGACTTCGCGGTAAAATAAGGCCCCATATATTTTATATAAAGGAAAACGATAACAACGCTCGATACGATGCCGCCGCAAAGACCGGCGATCGTTTTGTTCGGGCTGATCGTCGGCGCCATCTTTGGGCCGCCAATGGCCTTGCCCGTAAAATAAGCCCCGATATCCGTCGCCCACACACACAATGCGAGGATCAGCACGAGCCCCAGGCCTTCAAAGAAAAACAGCCTCAAC
>QFNK01000209.1 GCA_003240795.1 Micavibrio aeruginosavorus
TATAGGGAATGCAGATATCGGCCCGTGCCAAACCCTGACGCACGAGTTCCAGATGCCCGTCATGGAGCGCGCCCATCGTCGGGACAAACGCGATGCGTTTGCCCATGGCGCGGCTTTCGGCCACATAACTGCGGAGGTCCGGAACAGATAAAAGGGTTTTCATGCCCTTTATATAACCTGCATTTCGCCCATAAACAAAATGGCCACAGAAATCTGGGCCATAAGGGATGCTAGTTTATGCTGGGCAGCCTGCATGGTTTCAGAGGCGCATTTCACGATATTCTTTTCAAAATCCGTTCTGGATTTCTCGAAACGAATGGTTTCGCTCATAAGCGTCTGCGTGCAATTGGCGAACTCCACGGATGTCCCGTTTACATGCGCCAAAGGCATTTTTTCCATTTCTTTCTGGAGTGCCTCAAGCTGGCATACGCCAAGCTCGTGCGCGTCGCGCAGGCTTGATAGAAATTTGGACGTGTTCACACCCAGATTCCGTTCTTCAAACGCACCCGGATCAAAATTTTCCGCGCATTTGTGCGTACAGGACGCGACGACTGCAAACTGTTTTACCAGTCTCTGGAATTTATCCTCGGGCGCAATATCCGCAGGAAAGGTATTGATAAGCTGTTGCACCTTTTTTGATGCCTTTTCACGGCTGGATTGCGCCCAGCCGTTTGTTTGTATCTCTGACATTTTCTTATTTCGTTTTTTAGAACGCCGTTTCTTCCATATCCATCAGGCTTTTCGCACCTGACAGCACCATTTTCTGGCGGGCGTCGGCTTCGGGCAGCATGCGTTCAAAATAAAACCGCGCGGTCTTGATCTTGGACTCATAAAATTCTTTTCTGCCGGAGTCGGTGTCCGTCGCTAACTTCTCGGCGGCGACTTTTGCCATGCGGGCCCACATATATCCAAGGGCTACCAGCGCGAACTGGCGAAGGTAGTCCGAGGAGGCTGCGCCTGCTTCATTGGGGTCTTTCAAACCCTTCTGGGCAATCATTGCCGTCGACTGCTGTAATTTAGCAAAAGCTTTCGCAAGGGCAAAGACAAATTCTTGGATTTTTTCATCCGATTGATTTTGTTCGATAAATTCGTTCACCGGATGGAAGAAACGGCGCAGGAGGCGGCCCATATTCTGGCCCATTTTGCGTCCGACGAGGTCGAGCGCCTGGATGCCGTTGGTGCCTTCGTAAATCTGCGCAATGCGCGCATCGCGGGCATATTGTTCGACGCCGTATTCCCAGATATAGCCGTGACCGCCGTGAATCTGGATTGCGTGGTTGGCGATTTCGAAACCCATGTCCGTCTGATACGCCTTGATGATCGGCGTCATCAGCGCGACGAGGTCTTCGGCCGCTTCGCGCTCATGCGGGTCGGGATTTTTTTCGGAATGGTCGAGCGCCATACCGATCCAGTAGGACAAGGCGCGCGAGCCTTCCGTCACAGCCTTGGAGATCAGAAGCATGCGGCGCACGTCCGGATGGACGATGATCGGGTCAGCGGGCCTTGCAGGATATTTTGCACCGTCGAGGGCGCGCATCTGCAAACGGTCCTTGGCATATGCCAACCCGTTTTGATAGGAGACTTCGGCAAGGCCGAGACCCTGCATGCCCACGCCAAGGCGTGCGGTGTTCATCATGGTGAACATGGCGCGGAGCCCTTTGTGCGCCTCGCCCACCAGCCAGCCTTTGGAATCCTCAAAATTCATGACGCAGGTGGCGGAGCCCTTGATCCCCATCTTGTGTTCGATGGAGCCGCAGGTTACGGCGTTCACACCCATTGTGTCGGGCAGGAATTTCGGCACGGCGAAAAGCGAGATGCCCTTTACGCCTTCTGGCGCATCGGGAAGTTTCGCGAGCACGAGGTGGACGATGTTCGACGTCAGATCATGTTCACCGGCGGAGATGAAAATCTTCGTACCCGTGATGTTGTAGGTGTCATCGCCGTTCGGGATCGCTTTCGTGCGGATCAGGCCGAGGTCGGTGCCGCAATGCGGTTCGGTCAGGCACATCGTGCCGGACCATTCGCCCGTGACGAGTTTCGGAAGGTAGGTATCTTTCAGGTAATCCGTGCCGTGAAGGTAGAGCGCGTTATATGCCCCTTCCGACAGGCCCGGATACATGCCGAAGGACATGTTGGCGGAACAGATCATTTCCTGAATGGCAAAGCCCACCGTCGCGGGAAGACCCATGCCGCCGTATTTCGGGTCGGAGACGGCGCCGCACCATCCCGCCTGCGAGAATGCGTCATACGCTTCCTTGAACCCGGACGGGGTTTTGACATTGCCGTTGTCCCAGATACAGCCTTCCTTGTCGCCGGTCTGGTTGACGGGGAAGAGAACCTCCTCGCACATCTTCGCGGCCTCTTCCAAAATCGAGTCGATCAGGTCGGCGCTGACATCCTCATAGCCCGGCAATGTGTTCAGGCTTTCGGCGCCGAGAACGTCATGGAGGACGAATTTCATATTGTCGAGGGGGGCGTTATAGACAGGCATTGGAGGTCTCCTAAGAACAGGGCCGATTTGGTCAAGAATTATAATAGATCAAAATACTTAAACGACCATTGAAAAACACGGGACGAATGTTTTGCCGCGCAGCATGAAGCGCCTATTTTTCTTCCCGCATCATAAATTTAATACTGTCGTGAAACTTGTCGCGGTCCATCGCGTCGATCTTGGCCTTTGCCTGCGCGAAGGCGGAGGATTGCTTTTTCATGATAGCGTCGCGGATTTTTTCCAGCGTCTCGTCGCCGATCTCGGTCCGGGCCGCGGCCATATTCTGTTTCGCCTGCGCGATCAGTTGTTCGCGCGTCGGCTTGGCAGGGGCAGCGGGTTTTTTGTCTTTTTTCTTCCAGAACATCGTTATTCCATTTTCCCTGATTTTGGTTAAGGTCGGTTTAATGAATTACCGCCACATCTATCATGCCGGAAATTTCGCGGATGTCATGAAGCATCTTAGCGTTGTTCTTATCCTTGACCGCCTTCGCGGCAAGGAAACGCCGTTTTTCGCCCTCGACGCGCACGGGGGATGCGGGTTTTACGACCTGTCTTCCGAGCAGGCACAAAAGACCGGCGAGTGGCAGGCAGGGATCGGGCGGTTTGCTGACGATACCTCCATGCCGGATGATTTCCGCCTCTATTACGATCTGGTGAAACGTGATCTGCCGGTTAAGGCGTATCCCGGCTCCCCCACCATTATCGCCCGCATGCTGCGGGACCAGGACAGGCTGGTGACAAGCGAGCTTCACCCCGAAGATGTCCAGACGCTGCGCCTGAATCTGGCCATGCACAAGGGCGTGCGCGTGCAGCATCAGGACGCCTATGAATGCATACGCGCGCAGGTGCCGCCGAAGGAGAAGCGCGGCCTTGTCCTGATCGACCCGCCGTTCGAGAAAACGGACGAGTTCGAGACCCTCTGCCGCCAGATGGAGGAATGGAAGAGGCGGTTCGCGCACGGGGTCTATGTGATCTGGTATCCGATCAAGGCGCATCTGCCGGTCGGTGGTTTGAAGGAGGCGGCCCGTGCGCTGAACCTGCCGCGGACATGGGTGTGCGAAACCCTGCTCCACCCCCGTGAAAAAGAAGGGGTTTTGAACGGGTGCGGGGTCATTGTGTTCAACGCCCCTTACATGATGCCGGAGAGGATGGCAGCCCTGCTCCCCTACCTGTCGGAACAGATGAAGCTTTTTGATGCGCCGCACAGCTGGCTGGTGCCGGATTCCGCGTCCGCATAAAATTGCCGCGGGGATGTTGCAAGTTTGCCACAGTAAAAACAGAGTCCGAG
>QFNK01000210.1 GCA_003240795.1 Micavibrio aeruginosavorus
AACGACTCTCTCCCGACACTGACGCTGACGCCCGTTCAGGCGAGCGAAGGAAACGGATTTACCTTTATCGTGACCGCATCGCACCCGTCCGTGAACGCAATTACGGGCAATTGGTCCCTGCTCGCGGGAACGGCAGATGCATCCGATTTCGGCGGCATATTCCCGGCGGGCACTTTTACAATTCCCGCAGGCTCGACAACGGCGACGATTACATTCGCATCTCTGGAAGATATAAATGTCGAGGCGAATGAAACCTTTACACTCGTCCTCGACAATATCCTGAACGCGCAGGGCGGCCCCGTCAGCACGATCGGCACGATCCTGAACGACGACTACGCGGTTTCGCTCGATAGCTCTATCATAATGGTGAATGAAGGCGCGGGTACTGCACAGGTGACTGTCACATTGTCTTCTGTTCATACAGAAGATGTTGTCGTCACATACCGGACCTTGACTGGAACCGCGGGCATCGGCGACTTTACAGGCACGGTTTCGTCTACGGTTACAATCCCGGCGGGTTCGACGACTGCGGTCATTGCGGTCCCGATCACCAATGACACGATTTATGACGGCGACAATGAAAGCTTCCAGGTGCAGCTCGTCAGCGCGGTTGACGCGGCGAGCCAGGCGGTCTCCGTCAGTAATTCAACGCAAACGGTAACGATTGTTGACAACGATATCGCGCCGACCTTGACGATGACTCCGGTATCGCAGGCTGAAGGCGGCTTGTTCACTTTTACAGTGACGGCGTCGCACGCCTCTGGTCTGCCCATCACGGGCAACTGGTCGCTTTTGGCAGGCACGGCGAATGCCGCTGACTTTGGCGGCACTTTTCCGTCCGGAACATTTACGATTCCCGCAGGATCTACAACGGCAACGATCACATTCTCCACGGTCGATGACAGCGTGGTTGAACCACATGAAACCTTCACGCTTGTCCTCGACAGTCTGACGAACGCGCAGGCGGGCCCCGTCAGCACGACCGGAACGATCCTGAACAATGACTTTGCGGTCAGCCTTGACGCATCCACTATTACGGTCAACGAAGGTGCTGGAAACGCAACGGCAACAGTCACGCTGACATCCGCATATGCACACGACATTACGGTGACATACCGCACCGTGACGGGATCTGCGGGCTCTGCCGACTTCACAGGCACGACCTCTTCGACCGTGACGATTCCGGCAGGATCGACGTCTGCGACAATCACAATTCCTATTACTGACGACAACCTCTATGACGGCGGCAACGAAAGCTTCCAGATAGAAATTATCGGGGCGGTCGACAGCAACAGCGCTGCGATCCCTGTAGGTCAGGCAACGCAGACGGTTACGATCGTCGACAACGAGGCAGCGCCCGTCCTGACTATGACGCCCGTGTCCCAAGTGGAAGGCGGCATGTTTACCTTTACCGTTACCGCTTCCCGCGCGGCGGACTCGCCGATTACGGGGAACTGGTCCCTTATGGCGGGAACGGCGAATGCCGCGGACTTTGGCGGCACTTTCCCGACGGGTACGTTCTCGATTCCTGCGGGCTCGACAACCGCAACAATCACGTTCTCCTCGATCGACGATGTCACGATCGAAGGAAATGAAACTTTCACGCTGGTACTGGACTCTATCAGCAATGCGCAGTCCGGCCCCGTCAGTACGACAGGAACGATTGTCAACAACGACTTCGCCGTTTCGATTTCCGCAACGCCCGTTACGGTGAATGAGGGGGACGGCAACGCGCAGATTTCCGTCAGCATCAACGGGCCGCACACGGAAGATATCGTCATCACATACCGCACGATCTCCGGCACAGCCGGAAGCGGCGATTATACAGGCACCAGCCTTGCGACAATCACAATCCCCGCCGGTTCGACATCCGCCGCCATAATTGTCCCGATTACGAATGATGCGATCTATGAAAGCCTGAATGAAAGCTTTCAGGTGGAAATTATCAGCGCCGCCGATACGAACGGCCAGAACATAGCCGTTTCCTCGTCCACGCAGACAGTCACGATTATAGACAACGAAGCCGCGCCGACGCTGACAATGGCGCCGGTCTCCCAGACTGAAGGCGGGCTGTTTACCTTTACGGTCACGGCATCTCATGCATCGAATGCGCCGATCACGGGAACATGGACGGCGCAGGCCGGCACGGCGAATGCCGCGGACTTTGGCGGCACGCTGCCCAGTGGCACGTTCACAATCGCACCGGGATCAACCACGGCGGTCATCAGCTTCACTAGCTCACAGGACACGCAGATCGAAGGGAATGAAACTTTTGGTGTTCTGCTCGACAATATTTCCGGCGCGCAGACTACACCGATCCTCGCCACCGGAACGATCCTGAACGACGATTTCGGCGTCAATATCGATACGGCGACCGCAACGGTTGGGGAAGCTGACGGTACGCACGCCGTCGTCTTCACAATCTCGGCGGCTTATGCGCAGGACGTCACCATTACCTACCGAACGGTCTCACAAACGGCAGGATCATCCGATTACACCACAGTTACTACGGCAACGGTTGTAATCCCCGCTGGCCAGACATCCGTGACGGCGAATATCGCCATTACGAATGATGCGTTGTACGATCAGGGCGATGAAACATTCCTCGTTGAAATTATCAGTGCCCGCGACACATCCCTCAACAACATTCCGGTTGGTCAGGCAACGCAGACGGTTACGATCGTCGATGATGAAAGCGCGCCGACGCTGAGCATAAATCCCATAAGCGCGGCGGAGGGGTCTGTTATGACCTTTACGATCACGGCGTCTCATGCGGCTGACGGCCCGATCACGGGTAACTGGAATGTTCTGTCAGGTACGGCGGATGCGGCAGATTTCGGCGGATCGCTGCCCACGGGGACTTTTACCATTCCGGCAGGCCAGACATCGATCACGATCAGCGTTCCGACATCGCAGGATGCAACCGCAGAGGCGAACGAAACATTCACGTTGCAGCTTAGCTCGGTCAACGGTGCGAATACGGGCTCCGTGTCCGCCGTTGGAACGATCGTTAATGACGATTATGAAGTGCATTTTTCACAAACGACGGATAGCGTCAATGAAAATGCCGGAACGCATACGGCGCGCGTCGATCTCAGCATGGCGTATCCGCACGACATTACAATCACATATCGCACAGTCGCGGTCACGGCCAATGGTACGGACTATACAGCGGTCGCGACAGGTACGGTCGTTATTCCTGCTGGCTCATACTACGCCGATATATCCGTAGCGATTACAAACGACACGGTTTATGAAGGAAACGAGACGTTCAGGATCGAACTCCTTTCTGCGGTCGATTCAAACAGCAATCCGGTGCCGCTTGGTTCGGCAACGCAAACCGTTACAATTCTCGACAACGAAACAATACCTGTTCTTAGCGTTGCTGATCAGTCGGTCATTGAAGGCGGCACGTTCACCTATACGCTCAATCTAAGTAACGCAACCGCGCAGGACGTAACTGGAAACTGGCAGGTTTTGGCCGGAACGGCGAACGCTGCGGACTTCGGCGGAACGTTGCCCACAGGCACGTTTATCATTCCCGCTGGAAGCACGACCGCGACCATTACGATCAGCACGGCCAACGATACGATTGCCGAACAGCTGTATGAAACCTTCAGCCTGCGTCTTTACGATATCACCCATACGTCGCAGAACACGGTCGTGGTGAACGGAACGATAGAAGACAACGATGTTCAGGTATATGTATCCTCGACAGGGCAGACGGTTTCCGAAGGTGCCGGTGCCGCCAGCGTTACGTTCC
>QFNK01000211.1 GCA_003240795.1 Micavibrio aeruginosavorus
AACTTGTGCGGATCCTATCGGCAACACCGTAACCGCGCTTGCGGGCAAAACGGCTTTCTGTTCGCAGGACGTGGCAGGTGAAGCGATTCAAGTTCACTTCCGTCAGGTCTTGATCGCCCGCTAGATTATCTGGTGCGCCACTTCGGACCTTGGGGCGTGTCTTCAATAACAATGCCTTTGGCATCCAGTTGCTGGCGAATACTATCCGCGGTCGCAAAATCCTTGGCCTTCTTGGCGTCTTGGCGTTTTACAAGCAAGGCTTCGATCTCTGCCGCATCGATACCGTCCCCGGTTTGACCGTATCCAAGCCAGGCACCGGCATCCTCCTGCATCAGCCCCAGCAAAGCACCGGCGGCCAGCAACTTGCCCTTCAAGCGCGCCGGATCTTTTTCATCTTTGGAAAGCGTATGCAGACGGCTGATCGCGAGCGGCGTATTGAGATCATCACGAAGCGCTTCAAGAATATCCTCCGGCACTTTTTCGTCGGAGGCTGTAACATCGGCGAGTTGATGAAGCTGTCCGTAAAACCCGTCGAGCTGTTTCTGCGATTGTGCGATCGCTTTGTCCGACCAGTCCAGAGGTTGGCGGTAATGCCCCGAAAGCAGGGTTAAACGCAGCGTTTCACCGCTATATTTCGGCAAAAGATCGTGAACGACGGTGAAATTGCCCAGTGATTTGGACATTTTTTCGCCTTCCACGGTCACAAACCCGTTATGAACCCAGTATTTGGCAAAATTTTCGGCGCCGTACGTGCCGTGTGCGCAGCAACTTTGCGCGATTTCATTCTCATGGTGCGGGAATTTCAAATCCGCGCCGCCGCCGTGAATATCGAACGGCAACCCCAGATGTTTTTCCGTCATGGCGGAGCATTCGATATGCCAGCCCGGACGGCCATAGCCCCACGGCGAATCCCAGCCCGGCTGATCGCCGCTCGACGGTTTCCAAAGAACGAAGTCCGCAGGGTCTTTTTTAAACGGGGACACCTCAACACGGGCACCCGCAATCTGCTCATCGCGGGAGCGTCCGGACAGGACGCCGTACGATGGATCAGACGGCACGTTGAACAAAACATGGCCTTCCGCCGCGTACGCATGCCCCCGCGCGATCAGGTTTTCGATCAGGGTAATCATTTCGGGCAGATGGTCCGTTGCCTTCGGCTGGACATCCGGCGCACGAACACCCAGCGCCGCCATGTCCGCGTTGTATATGGCGGTATATTTTTCAGTAATGGCGGAAATGGGCAGGCCCGACTCTCTGGCGGCATCGATAATTTTATCTTCTATGTCCGTAATGTTCGAAGCGTACGTAACTTTCGGAAAGCTATGACGGAAGACGCGGACAAGCTGGTCGAACACCACGGCCATACGCGCGTTGCCGATATGCGCATAGTTATACACGGTCGGTCCACAGGCATAGAGGCGGACATGCGTCGGATCTATGGGGACGAATTCTTCTTTTTGGCGCGTCAGCGAGTTATAGAGCTTGATCATGTGCGAAGCATGGCACGAAAGACCGCCCGTTTTCAATCACATACGAAAGCCTAATAATGCGTTTTCTTTCCCGAATGGATCGGAAGAATGCCCGCACTGGCCTTGATATGCGGGGACAGGCGCAAGGTATTGAGAAGGCGTTCGCGGCTGAACGGCTTTTTCAGGAAGCTGACTGCCCCGCCCTCGCTCGCCGAGACAATGCTGGAATGCGACGTATCTACGCTGAGCATCACAACAAAGGCGTCCGGATCGGCGGATTTGATGCATTGAAGCACCTGTATGCCGCTCATCCCCGGCAGATGTATGTCGAGGAACACGGCGTCCGGCGCATGCTCAAGATAGGCGAGTACGGCCTCCTCCCCGCTGCGGGCAATGACAAGTTCATATTCTTTCAGGAAATTGGCGATGTACGATGCTGTAAATCTGTCGTCTTCGACGATCAGAACCAGCGGCTCATCCCTGCGTTTGCGGCGCAAAGCAAGACTGTTCGTGACGGGTGCATGACCAAGCGTTTCGTACGCCTGCATTTTCTTGACGGCAAGCAGCTTGTGATCGGCGATTTTGTGAAATACGCCCAGCTCCTGCGTCAGGAACCCGTAATCGCAAAATCCCTTGGGAAACCGCGCTGTAACCTCGACCAGCGTGTTGCGTACAAGCTGCTGGTCCGCATCCGTACGCGGATTGCAGAGCAGAATGACATCCCCGTCCGCGAATTTGAACAAGACCGCGTTCGGCAAATCATTGATAGTCTCCCGTACGCCGTCGATAAAGGCGTTTACCTCTTCCTGCAATTTCGCAAGCGCAACCGGAATGAACGCTTTTTTGGAGACCAGCTCCTCATGCGATGTTTTCTTTGAAAAGGGAAAAGTACAGGCGATCCATCCTTGCGGATTTGCCCTGATCATCTCCAGGAACAAAAGAAAATCATGTTCCGCACCGTCTTTTACGACCCTCATGGCACCCCTGTATGTTTCTTAAAATATAAGGCGGGAAAGCCGTACCCTATCGGTCAATTTCCCATAAATATAATTTCAGGATAAAGCCGCGACTTTTAAGAACACGTATAGAATGCCTTGAATTGTATCTATTTCGGGGCAATAGTCTTGGCATGAAAATCACGCTTCCCCGCTGGTACGACCTTCACGTTCATGTTCGTCAGGGCGCCAATATGGCCGCCTATATCAAGGATCATCTGGCCATGGGATGCGCCGGAATTCTGGCGATGCCGAACACGAAACCGCCCGTCGGCAAGGTGTTTGCGTCCGATCCTCTGCCGTACTGGAGCATAGAAGAATACCATGGCATGATACGTGCTGCCGGCGGCGATGCGTTCGGCGCAATCATCGTTCCGCTGTACCTGACCAAAGACACCACCGCCGATATGATCGTACAGGGCGCGAAGTCGGGCCTTTTGAAAGCCTGCAAATATTATCCGCCGCACGGCACGACCAATTCCGACCATGGGCGCCCGCTCGATACGTTCTTCCAGAACGGCGTGTTCAAGGCGATGGAGGATAACGGCGTCACGATCTGCCTGCACGGCGAACAGCACGCATTGTCGGGTGAAGCGTATTTCGGCAAAAACGGCAATGCGGAGGATATTTTCTACCGCGAACACATGCCGCGCCTTCGCGATGCATATCCGGACCTGAAAATCGTCTGCGAACATATAACCACAAAAACAGCTGCCGATTTTGTTAGAAAGTCAGGCAATAAAACCGGGGCCACGATAACGCCTCAACACCTGCTCTACACCGTTGCCGACTTGCTCCAGGGGATGAAATATCATCTTTATTGCCTGCCGCTCGTCAAATTCGACGAAGACCGTGCGGCTCTGCGCGAAGCTGTGAACGATTCTAACAACACGCAGTTTTTCGCCGGAACAGACAGCGCCCCGCACACGGCAAAAGCAACGCCGTGTGGCTGCGCCGCGGGATGTTACACGGGCGGCATCGCGCCGCAACTCTACGCGCAGGCATTTGACCTAAACAAGGGACAGAATGAATTCGAAGCCTTCTTGTGCCGTAACGGGGCGAACTTTTACAATCTCCCTGTCCCCGAAGAAACCTTTACTTTGGTAAAGGAAGAAACACCTGTTCACGCAATGCACGGAGAAGACGGTGACGTCATGCCGCTCCCGCTCGGACTGGGGCAGGACACGCTTCCCTGGAAGATCATCCCATGAGCCAAAAAGATGAGACAATTATTCCGTCCCCCGATTTCAGCGAAGGAAAACTTATCAC
>QFNK01000212.1 GCA_003240795.1 Micavibrio aeruginosavorus
GAAAAGATCGGCGTCGCCTTAAGCGGCGGGCTCGATTCCCGTATGATATTCGCTGCAATCAATACTCTTTATCCGGAATATCGCTGCTATGCCTACACGTTCGGCAAGAAGAATTGCAATGACATTAAAATAGCGCGGGCGGTTGTTTCGCGCTCACGCTGGAAACATGATGTCTATGAATTCACGCCCCATAACTGGTTTGATGCGCGCATTCCAACGGTCTGGCTGACCGACGGCATGATGAATATAAAACATATGCACGGCAGCGAATTTATGCAGGAAATAAGCAGCCATATCGACATTAATATGAACGGCTATGCAGGCGACGTCGTGCTTGGCGGCGGCTTTTTAAATTCTGCAAATCTGGATCGCCGGATCAACGCGGACATAGCGTCTCAATTCTACAAACATCATGCGCCGCATGCACATTTCGATGATCCATTTTACAACATCCCCCATATGGAGCCGCATATATACATGAACCGCGTGCGCCGCTTTACGAACATGGGGACGATAGCGGCCCTGCCACATGTGGAGCAGCGCAAGCCTTTCTTCGACAACGATCTGCTTGAATATGTTTTTTCCATCCCCGATGAATACAGGATCGGAAACCGCCTCTACAGGGATGTCCTTCTCAAAAACTTCCCTGAGTTTTTCGTGAATATTCCGTGGCAGAAAACGGGGCGTGTGATTGCCGCAACGGAACCACGCGGCGTTCTGCATAAATATCGCGCAAAGCTTGGAAGGCTGCCTGTCAGGCTCGGGCTGGTCGAGGGGAGTAATGATTATACCAACTATCCCCACTGGATCCGGCGAGGGGAGTTGCGGGGATGCCTGAAATCCCTTTTGAAACGTGACGGGTCTTGTTACGCCGCCCTGACGGAAAGGGATTTTGAACAGGAATTCCTGAATCCCCACATGGGAAACAGGCTTGCTGATAAAAGCGAGAACATACTGCGCGCTGCAACGGTCGAGCTGTATTTGCGCCAGCTACACACGAATAGTATTATGGCCTGAATATTTTAAGGAGCGATCGAACATGTGTTTACGTTTTTCTGTAATGCTGCCTGTCTTGTTTTGCCTTGTGCTGTTAAGCGCATGTAACGGAAGGCACGCTGAAAATACGCCTGCAAAGTTGGATGCTGTTACAAAGGAAGAGCCGAAACTGACGGAAACATACTGGAAACTCGTCCGGCTTATGGGCGAACCGGTCAAACCGTCCCAGAATGAGGCGCACATTATACTCAAGGATCATGATGCGCGCGTTATCGGTTCCGGCGGCTGTAACCGCCTGACGGGCGGGTATGTTTTGAAACAGCCGGAACGCATACGCTTCACACAAATCGTTTCAACGATGATGGCGTGTCCAAGCGGCATGGACCGCGAACAGGAATTCCTCGAAACGCTAGGACGCGTTGATTCTTACGTGATCAGGGATGGCAGATTGCAACTCCTGCGCGCGCGCATGGCGCCGCTGGCCGAATTTGAACCCGTTTATCTGTATTGATCTAAAATATGTAAGGCAGGGAAGAGGGAAAATGGCGGAGCCGGAGGGATTCGAACCCTCGATACGGTATAACCCGTATGACGATTTAGCAAACCGTTGCCTTCAGCCTCTCGGCCACAGCTCCGCACAAGCCCATGAATTAACAGAACTTCACGGGTAGATCAACTAGAGATAACGCGTTAAATACGATCCCCAGTCAGATACTTCCGCCAAGGCGGGATAATCGAGGATTTCCTGCAGATTCCAGCCCGTCGGGGACGCTGGATCCCGGAAAACACGGGCGATGATACAGGCTTCCCCGCGGCCGTCCGCGCCCAAAGCCGTATCCATAAAATTCGTATCGGTCATGCCGTCGGCAAGTCGGAAGGCGGGATTCGCAATCTGGGCGAAGGTCTGACCGGACCGGATCTCGCACACGAAGAACAAATTTTTGGTGCCGCGTGGCAGTCCTGCAAGCTCGCAGGAGATGGTCTCATCGTCGCCGTCGCCTTCGCCCGTTGCGTCGTCGCCGCTGTGATAGATCGCGCCCGTCGAATCCATTGAATCCTGCGCCATCGAACTCACGTAATCGATATAGTCCCCGCGCTCATCAAAGATATAACAGGACAGGTCAAGGTCATGCTGAATATGCGTGCCGCGAATGCGCTCCATCAGGGTGGTTCCGTCCTGCCGGACGTCCCATCTCAAACCCGCGAGAATGCGGTGACGGGCGGACGCGGTGTAAAGCAGGGGAACCGGCGGCTTTTGCGATGACATGGCGGAGCTCACTCTTCAATCGATATAATTTTCGTCCTTCAGCCGTTTGTGTTCGCCGAAGTCGAGTTTTACCACCAGCAGGAAACCGGCGATAAGGATCAGCACGCCGATGGTGGCAAGAAGTTTAAAAAAGAATGCCGGATCGAGAAGCACACCCCATATCTGGAGAATGACGAGAACGCCTGCGAGAAGCACAAGGCCGACCAGCCCGTAAATAAGCGCACGGTGCAATGTCACGCGGCTTTCTCCCTCTCCATGACGACGAGGAATGCCTCGCGTTCGAAAAACAAAAGCATCCGGCGGGATTCTTTCTCCATCGTCACGACGCGCCATCCTTCGTCGGCGTTACGGTTGAGGAATTCGGTAAAGCGGATCGGATCGACCTTGGAACTTCCGAGGAAGAGGGAGCCGAGCATTCCTTCGCGGTAGAGAACGACTTTATATTCACGTTTCTGTGTCATGCAAAAAGGATATACCCGTATGAAAAGAGCGACAAGTCTTAACCGGCAGTGTTCCAGATCAACGAATCCGGCGCCGCGCGGTCTTTGGCGAACTGCCAGAGTTTTGCATCGGTATAGGGGCAGGACGGGTATGGCGGCGGCACTCTGGCCGGCTGGTGGTATTTTTCCGGCGCCGTAAAGATTTCCGCATGGCCCAGATCACAGGGAGATTTGACCACCTTCACTGTCTTAAACGGCTTGTCCGGCCAGACTTTCTGCAGCGCACGGGTCAGCGTTCCGGTTACGGCGGTCGTCCACACTTCGGAGAATGCGGGAAGGGGAATATCGCAGCAGGCAGACGCAAGCGCACCTTCAAATTCCGGCATATCGAACCCCGGCGGAAACACCGTGCCGCCATGCGCGTCGTTTGTGCAAAGCGTGTGGAGGTTTGCCGTGGTGGTGGGCGGCTGCACATGAAGGAGGGCTCCTGCATGCCGAAGCTTATGCATCATGGGGTGGCCGCTGTCGCCGCAGATATAAATATGCGCGGTCTTTCCATGCTCCCGGCACGCATGGGCAAGGGCGAGCGCCCCGTGCCCCATGACCGTCCCTGCGTAAAACACATCACGGGAAGATACGCCCTGCAGTAATAAACCGAGCGCACGACGTTTCGTCCCGCCCTCGAGAAGGTCGTCCCGGTGAACATGCATTAAAGGGATAGCTCCCGCACGGCGCGTCGCGCCTGATAACAGAAAGGAATGCCGGTCACCGTTTCATACACGCGGCAGGCAAGCCTGCTTGTTTCATTGTCATAGGCGGGCGCCATGGATTTGTAATTTTTCAACGGCTCCGCGTAAATCTCGACACTGTCCGGGAGAAGGCGGCGCAGTTCGAAATGTGCGCGCAACATATGATTTCCGGATGTGACAAGCAGAACACTTTTGATTCCGCGGTCCATAATCCACGCCGCGCTGTTGCGGGCGTTTTGGATGGTGTTGGTCGCTTCGCTGCCAATCAGGCGATGCAGAA
>QFNK01000213.1 GCA_003240795.1 Micavibrio aeruginosavorus
GCCGTGAAAAACAACAAACGCGCGAGAATATCCGGAACGGCAACCGTGCGGAAGGCGGCGTTTATCTGCGCAACGCTCATAACGGGGAAACCTTCTATCTCGACTTTTCCCAGATCGGTACACGCAGCTGCAAGGCGTCCTTCAACAAGTTCGCCCGCGACTGGCGCAATGGGCAAAAGATCAATATGGACGACGGTCTACTGCTGAAGATCGAAAGGCTTTGCTTGCATCTCGCGCAGTCGGGCAAGCACGTAAAACAGATCGATATCATCTCTGCGTACCGCAGCAAGGCGACGAACGAGATGCTTCGCGAAACGCGTGGGGGGCAGGCGAAGAACTCGCTGCATACATACGGCAAGGCGCTCGACATCAAGATCAGCGGATTGAGCATAAGCTCGCTCTTCAACGCATGCTGTAAGGCGATAGGCAATGGCGGCGTTGGAAAATACACGAAATCCGGCTTTGTCCATATCGACACGGGCAATCAGAGACGCTGGGGATCGTAAGGGCATCGCGGTAAAAACCGTTGTTCTAAAAGGGCGATGTGGTAAAAAGGCCTATGGCTGAAAAAATCCGCATAGGCATATATCCCGGCACGTTCGACCCCATCACCAAGGGGCACCTGCATATCATCAAACGCGCCAGCCGCCAGGTTGACCGTTTGATCGTCGGCGTTGCCGAAAACGCCCGCAAGAATCCGGTTTTCACACTCGCCGAACGCATCGACATGGTGCGTAAGGATTGCGGAAACCTTCCTGACAAGGCCTGTAGAATCGACGTCGTTCCGTACAGCAATCTGCTCGTCCATTTCGCGCAGGAGCAGAAGGCGACCTGTATCTTCCGCGGTCTTCGCGCCATTTCCGATTTTGACTATGAATTCCAGATGACGGGCATGAATGCGCGCCTCGCGCCGGATATCGAAACCGTCTTCCTGATGGCCGCCGACAAATGGCAATTCGTATCGGCGTCTTTCGTCAAGGAAATCCATGCCATGAAGGGCGATGTGTCTGAATTCGTCACGCCCGCAACGCTCGCCCGCCTGAACGCAAAGGTGTAGGCCGATGACGGAAAAGGTTACGAGAGGGGCGCCCGTCTGTTTTATCCTCGCGCCCGATCATCACGGTGCGGAATATCTTTCCGCCGCCCTCAACAATCATCCGGATATTTTCGCGCCGGGCGCGACCAATCCTGTGCGCGGCGCGGGGCAGAAATGCTCCTGCGGGGAGGAGGTTGAAACCTGCCCGTTCTGGACCGCGATGGCGGAGAAGGCGGGTGTCGAGGAAGATGATCCGTTTCCGCGCATGATGCCGCAGGCACCGCATCTTGTCGGCAATGAACGGATCAACAGCTGGCTGAACGGCGCGCTGGCAACGCTGGCCCATACGCTGGACTCCCGCTGCTGGAAAATGGTGTACGAGCAGGCGGAGCGGTTCTTCAATATGTATGACCGTTTCTATGCCGCCGCCCGTGAGTGGGCTCCGCACAAGGTGTTTGTGGATGGCGAACGGTCGAACATCAAATTCATGACGCAGGCATCCATGGGCTTCCCGGTTCGGGCGATCATCCATATCGTCCGTGATCCGCGCGACATCTGCGCGATCCAGAAACGCTATTACCCCGAAATTCCCGTGGAAACGACGGCGCAGGCATGGCTTGCGGCGCATGACCGGATTCGCCGCCTGTCGCTGATGTTCAGGAAGCCGCCTTATATCAAGGTACGGTATGAGGACATCATTGCCGATTCCCGCATGGCCGCGGACCGGATTGTTGCATTTTTAGGCCTGCCGGAAGGCGAGCAGGTCAGTTCCGTCGAAATGGCGTACAAAAACCATATGATCGCGGCCGAAGGGGCGGATGCCCCTTGGGATCTTGGAAAGGCGCAGGAAACTGCCGCTTTTGACCTCTCCGCCGAGGATGAAGACAAGGTTTTGGAGGTCACGGCGCAAGTTTTTGAAGAATTTGGCTATAAACGCAAAAACTAAACTTGACGTAGGCGCTTCAGATTCATATGTTCCCATAGCTTGAAAACAGCGATTGCGTAGCTCAGCCGGTAGAGCAACTGACTTTTAATCAGTAGGTCGTGGGTTCGACCCCCACCGCAATCACCATCCTTCGCCCTTTCAGGGCTACGGCTCGGCGAGCCGGGATTTCAAGATTTCATTTTTTTTGCGCTATGTTTCAATTATCTGGGCGAAGGATGTCGCGCCGGAGCTTTGCGTAGGCGGACTGTCATGAAATACGTTTATATTCTCAAATCCCTCTCTGATGGCGAACATTACTACACAGGCATCACGGCTGACCTAAGGCAACGCCTTGCCATGCACAACGCTGGAAGCGTTCCCCATACCTCCAAATACACACCCTGGGAATTAAAGACCTACATCGCCTTTGAGGATGAAAAACAGGCGTTCGCTTTTGAGGCATATTTGAAAACCGCCTCCGGCAGGGCGTTTGCCAAGAAGCGGCTTTAACCTTGCGAAATAAGCAAAAATCCTTATATCTGAAAGGATTGAACACAAAGGAAAGATCATGCAGCCAGCCAAAGAAAACCAGGCCGAAATACCGACCAAGGACATGAAAGACATCGTAGCCCTTTGCAAGCGCCGCGGGTTCATCTTCGGGGCGTCGGATATCTATGGCGGTATCAATGGTTTCTGGGATTACGGCCCGCTGGGGACGGAACTGAAAAACAACCTCCGCGACCTGTGGTGGAAACGCATGGTGACATGCCCGCCGATCGGCCCCGACGGACATCCGGTGCAGATGGTCGGCCTTGATTCCGCAATCATTCAAAACCCGAAAGTGTGGGTGGCGTCCGGTCACGTCGGCGGCTTCTCCGACCCCATGGTCGATTGCCGCGAGACGAAAAAGCGTTACCGCGCAGATCACCTGAAAATGCTGTCTTTCACGGACAAGCCGAATGTATATGCAACCTATATTCAGGACAGCGAAGAAGACGACATCAAGAAAGTCCTGAAGGGCATCGGCCTCCTGAAAAGCTATGAGGCAGGCAACGCGAAAGAAGAAGACTTCACGGGACGCGTCGCTGACGATGCCGGCATCCTGAAATTCATCTACGGTCCCGACGCGCGGGAGATGGGAACGCTGACGGAACCGAAAGCCTTCAACCTTCTTTTCGAAACGAAGATCGGCGCGGTGGCCAGTGATGACAACATCGCCTACCTTCGCGGCGAAACGGCGCAGGGGATTTTCATCAACTATAAAAACGTGCTGGATTCCTCCCGCGTGAAGGTGCCGTTCGGTATCGCGCAGGTCGGGAAGGCGTTCCGCAACGAGGTCAACCCGCGCAACTTCATCTTCCGCTCGCGCGAATTCGAACAGATGGAAATGGAATTCTTTTGCCATCCGGACGAAGCAAAGATGTGGTTCGATTTCTGGAAGGAGGAGCGCAAGAAATTCTGGCTCGATCTGGGCCTGAAGAGCGAAAACCTTTTAATGCGCGAACACGGCCAGGACGAGCTGGTGTTCTATTCCAAGGGCACGTTCGATATCGAATACCATTTCCCGTTCAACGGCGTCGACAAGGACGGTAACAAGCAGTTCGGCGAGCTGGAAGGCATCGCCTACCGCACGAATTACGACCTGACGCAGCACCAGACACATTCCGGCCAGAAGATGGATTACGTCGATCCGGAGCGGAACAATGAAAAATACATTCCGCATGTCATCGAACCGGCGGCCGGTCTGACGCGCGGCGTTC
>QFNK01000214.1 GCA_003240795.1 Micavibrio aeruginosavorus
CTTCAACCCCGCGCGGCGGCCAGCATATCTGCCCGTCCACGCGTCCCTCAAAACTTTCAATGCGCCCGTCCGGATAGGCAAGCACAAGGACGGATGTAAAGTACGCGGATCTGTCACCCGCGTCCCCCATCTTGTCATGCACATCCTGCATGGCCTTTTTGAAATTCTTTTCCGGCCCCGCCCAGTCCGCAGAATAAACGCCGGGCTCGCCGCCCAGTGCGTTGACCGACAATCCGCTGTCATCCGAAAGACACGGTAGGCCGCAAGCCTTCATGGCCGTGACCGCCTTCATCGTCGCGTTCTTAAGAAACGTCGTCCCCGTTTCCTCCGGCTCGATCAAACCGAGATCGCCCGCGGATTTCACTTCGCCGACAAGCCCTTTGAGGAGCGTTTCAAACTCCTTCAGCTTGCCCTTGTTGTGGGACGCGATGACAAGCGTTTCAATCATGCTTTCAGAACACTTTCCTGATGAGATTTCAGCGCATCGCATCCCGCACGTGCCAGCGCGAGGAGTTCGAGGAACTGCTCCTGCGTGAATGGGTCTTTTTCCGCCGTCCCTTGAATTTCGACGATGCCGCCCTTGCCCGTCATGACAAAGTTCGCATCCGTGTCCGCCGCGCTGTCCTCAACGTAATCGAGGTCGAGCACGGGAACACCGTTGTAAATCCCGCAGGATATGGCCGCCACGGAATCCGTCAGCGGAACCTTCGGAAGCGCGCCGATTTTGACGAGGTGCTGCATCGCCATCGCCATCGCAACATAGCCGCCCGTGATGGAGGCCGTGCGCGTGCCGCCGTCCGCCTGGATAACGTCGCAGTCGATCTTGATCTGACGCTCGCCGAGCCCTTGCAGGTCGACAACGGCGCGCAGCGCGCGGCCGATCAGGCGCTGGATTTCCTGCGTGCGGCCGGACTGTTTGCCCTTCGCCGCTTCGCGGTCCATGCGCTGGTGGGTGGAGCGTGGCAGCATGCCGTATTCCGCCGTCACCCAGCCCTTGCCGAGACCTTTCATCCAACCGGGAATTTTCTCCTCGATGCTCGCCGTGCACAGGACATGCGTGTGGCCGAATTTCACAAGGCACGATCCTTCGGCATGACGCGAATAATTCGGAATGATTTCAATCTGGCGCAATTCTGTCGCCGCGCGGGCGGATGGGCGGGTCATATTCTTTTCCTTTGTAAAACTCTGACACGAGGCTTTTACAATGCAAAACTTGGAATGCAAAGGCTTTCATAATTTTTAACTTAAAATATTACGGAAAAAATATTACTAAAAAAATCGCCTTACTTGTTATGCCTGTTGATAGCAACAATGCTGCCATCAGGTAGCGTCATTTCCGTTTTATCGGCCAGATTTATGTAGCCGTATACGTTTAAAATCTCATCACTTGTCCGGAGTATGTCGAAAAATTCGTTTTCCATCTTGGATGACCATGAAAACCTGCTGTTCTCGCTCATTCTTTCATAAGCGACGCCTTCCAATATCTGCAATATATTGGAGGAATATTCTCCCACTGTATCAGGCGTTAGATGAATTGCATTTTGCAGCGTGATACGAACAGCCTCATCGGCGTCGATCTGCCAATTATTTTTTGAATCCAAATTTTCAAAAAAACTTTTAAGTTTCTGAACGGTCTGATCCATTATATTTTATAGGGCTTCACTTCAAATGGGTTATCTATATATTGCCACTTATGACAACGGTAGTGTCTTACACCACTCTGGATGACCGTGCACGGTCTATTTTCCGCCATATCGTCGAAAGCTATATGGCGAGCGGCGATCCCGTGGGCTCGCGCACACTCTCCCGCAACTTCGATTTGTCCCCCGCCACCATCCGCAACGTGATGGCGGATCTGGAGCATCTCGGCCTTCTGGAATCGCCGCACATTTCCGCGGGCCGCCTGCCGACGACGCAGGGGCTGCGCTATTTCGTGGACGGTATTCTGGAGATCGGGGCACTCAGCGAAACCGAACGCGCCGCGCTAGAATCCTCCTATACCGGCCTGTCTTCCGTCCCCGACATGCTGGATCAGGCAAGCCGCCTTCTCTCCGGCCTTTCGAGCAGCGCGGGACTGGTCGTCGCGCCCAAGGCCGACAAGTCCATCCGCCATATCGAATTCGTCTCGCTCCAGCCCACCCGCGCGCTCGTCATCATCGTCCCCGACGACGGCATGGTCGAAAACCGCATCATGGAATTGCCGCCCGGCATCACGCCCGACATTCTGAAACAGGCGAGCAATTTCCTCTCCGAACGTCTCTACGGAAAAACCGTCTCCGAAATGCGCGAGGCGATCCGCGCCGAAATCACCGCCCGCCGCGGCGAACTGGGCGACCTGATGACGCGTATTGTGGAGGAAGGCCTCGCGACCCAGACCGGCGACGGCACGCTCATCGTCCGCGGCGCGTCGAAACTTCTGGACAGCAGCGCGGTGCACGACCTCGACCGCGTCCGCCTTCTGATGGAACAGCTGGAGGCGAAGGAAACCGTCGCCCGCCTGCTGGAAGAAGCCGGACAGGCCGACGGCGTCAAAATCTTCATCGGCGCCGAAAACCCCGTATCGGGCGGCAGCGGCCACTCCCTGATCCTCACCCCTTACCGCAATGGCGCGGGCTCCTTCGTCGGCGCAATCGGCGTGATCGGCCCGACCCGCCTCGATTATGCAAAAATCGTCCCCTCGGTCAGCTTCATGGCGGAAATCCTCTCCCGCAACATCCGGAAGCTTTCCGAAGGATAATCCGCCCCATGAGATTGCCCTTTCCCGCCGATGTCTGTATCCTTGATGCGTAACGGAGTTTTCGCCTTGAAAAGACACATCCTTTTTGCCATTTCCCTTGCCCTGCTCGCCCTGACGCCGATGCCCGCGCCGGCACAGGATGCCGACCTGCCGGAGATGCAGACCTACGACCCGACCTACATGGGCAAGAGCAACGAAACCGCGGACAAAATCCGCACGATGCAGAAACAGAGCCTTTCCGACAAAGGTTTCATCAAGCCGAAAACCGTCCAGATCGACATCGTTGAGATGCCCTACATGGAAGACGGCCAGTTCGGTCTGCGCATGTCTGTGCCCGATGTCGTCAGCGGATGCTACACGCTGACACCTCTGGAATACGAAGCGAAATTCGTCGATCCCTACTACCTCGACATCAAGGTCAAGAGATACCGCCGCATCGCGCCCGAAGGGGCTGCCGCAACGGCCAAGTGCGAGGAAGGCAACAAGATGTCCACCGCCATGATGGTTCTGGATCGCAAAGACCTGCTCCAGCGCGGCACGAAGGAAATCCGTTTCTCGAACGACGCCGTGACCGACACCTACAAACTGAACGTATCCGACACGGATGTAGAATTGATCCCGCGCTCCATGCTGGTGTTCAAGGCGACGAACCTGTCCGGCCCATTGAAAGATCGCATCGTTCACGGCTTTTCGGGCAGCGATATCGTCGCCCTGCAGGTACCGATGGCGCAGAACGGCGACGATCTTTCCTACGAAGTCATACGATTTGCAAGCTCCCGCGCGCTTTCTCCTGTTGGAAATGGCGAAGCCGCCGCCACTGGAAATGGCCGCGCGATCTACTATTTCCATGACAATGGCGGGACGATCCGCTCGCTTCTCGGCGACCAGCAATATGCATTTGTCGATATCGACCCAAAGGTTAAACGTAACACCGAAGATGCGTCTGTCGATATCACGTTTGATATCGCGGAATCCCCCCGTG
>QFNK01000215.1 GCA_003240795.1 Micavibrio aeruginosavorus
GCCGGATTTCTTCTAAGGGGCGGTATTTTGTTTCCGGCGAAAATATGGGCTGGCGGCATCTTTCCGGTACGGCCATTGTCGGGGCTTCGGATGCTCGCGCCTTCATTTCCAGTGCCTTCCCGAAAACTTCGGAATGGACATTGCGCGGCCAGTTTGATCGCCAGCGCCGCATTTTGACATATACCCTGTCTCATCATGATGCGCCTACTGGAGAGTTTTACACGGTACGAGCGTGCCGCGCCCGCGATAACACTATGAGCTAAAAGCACACATATATAAACCTGCCTATGTAGCAACATAGGCAGGTTTATATTGATACCTATGCAAGAAGCAATGTGCATAGGATAATCAAGTGGCAGAAATCCGCCCTTCCTATTGTGATCATTTTATACCTGCATAAGTAGCAACGTGAATAAGTGCCTATATTTTCACGATTGCACTTTACCAGGTTGCTTGGTTGCTCTATCGTGAGTCCATCAGGTTGCATCGTTCTCAGATGCCGTTCCGCGCACTAAGCAACCTAGCTACTTACTCACGTTGCTATCTTCAAAGGAGCATTATCATGGTTCATATCGTAACAGTCTCTACCAGCAAAGGCGGAGCGGGGAAAACCAGCACCACAATGGGATTAGCTGATTATTGGTCAAAGCGTGGCCTACGCGTTGCGTTAATTGACACCGACCCGACACGCAGCCTTGCGCGGTGGATCGAGAAGGGCCGTGATAAGGGCGGGTTTGCCGAAATTAATTTCCGGCATGAACCTGATGATAAAAAGATTATCGCAACCGCGCGGGAATTAGCGCAGGATTCTGACGTTTTGCTGATCGACGTAGCTGGTATTGCCTCGGTTTCTTTGCTCAAAGCGGCTGGAATTGCCGATCTGGTCATTATCCCCGCACAGCCTAACGAGGACGATTTCTTGGAGGCAATTAACACGCGAAATATTGTCAGAGAGGCGATGGAGTTGACAGGTAGATCGGTGTCTTGCAAGACGGTCATTACAAGAGCGCGGCCTGGGACAGTGGTACTGAAACATATTCTTTCGCAGCTCGAAAAGCTCAAATTTCCGCTGTTCTCGACTGTCTTGTACGAGCGCACTGTATTCCCGCAGGCCCGTTTCATGGGGCAGACGCCAATCAGTTTTGCGCCCGGAAGCGATGGTGCAAAGAATATCGAAGAGTTTGGCGATGAGGTCATGGGCCTTTTGACAAGTCTGCGAACAAAGAAAGAAACACAGCAGGATAATCCGAAAACCGATATTGCTGCATAAGATGTTATGTGCTTAGATTGCTATGTAGCAACTTATGCACGTTGCCTAAGAGGGAAAGATGGCCAAGAAGCTTGATGATGTTGTAGTAGATGTTTCAAACGACGATCGCTTCGATCGTTTTAACGCTGCCGAAGAACGTCTTTCAAAAGGCAAGACTGCCTTGCCAAGCATTTCGCCGACGGCTGTGCCGGTAGCTGAAAAAGAGCGTCGTAATAGCTCGGTATCTATGCCGCGCTATGTCTGGAAGAATCTAGGTGACGCGGCTCATGCGGATGATGTGCCGCAAAACATCTATGTTATGAAAGCCCTGAAAGCATACGGCATAGAAATTGACGAGGAAGATCTGATCGATCCTCGCAAAACCCGCAATAGCAAGAAGTAGGGAGGGCGTGTCGGGCAAGCCCGACCAGGCTCTACTCGCTTCGCTCACCGAACCCGCAAGCGGTTTCGGCCCACAAGGGGTAACGATCCTTCACGCATTTGGAATGAAAAACGAAGCAGGTCTTAGGCCTAAGTTTCTTCCGCAAAAATGTCAATCTTATAACTCATTGTATTAACAGGAAAAATGTTCCACGTGAAACATTAGTCCCTGATTTTATTGGCTTTTTTGGCTTCTGATGATCGTAGCCTGGGGATAACACCGTCCTGTCTTTGACAGGGCGTTTTTTGTTTTAAGGGCTAAGGGGTTTCACCCCTCGCGCGCACAAGGGTAAAGGCGCTTACGCTTCCGGTTTTTTGACAATTTTCCCCTTGCCCGCGGGGCGGGCAATTCCTCGCGGCCGCTACGCTCCAAAATTCTCAAAAAACCGCCCTTGCACTTGCACCCCCACCCTCGGCGGGAGCCAAGGGTGCAGTCGCACCCGTTTTTTAATTTAAGGAGAAAGCAATGAGCCAAACACCAACACCGCAGACGATGCAAAACCCTGTAATTCTGGCAATCCCGCCAGCCAAAAGCCTGTTTGCCATCCGGTTTCAAAGAAACCAGCAATTCCGCGTCGAGGTTTTAGCCCGAAATCCAGACGAAGCCTATGCAGAGGCCGTCAAGAAATTCCAGACGGACGAGGGCAGGGCACAGCTTTTGAACTCGCTACTGGACTATTTCACGGCGGAAAACATCACATTGGCGAAAGGGGAATAATCATGGAAGCGATTAAAAAACCCGAAATGACCCGCGAAGAAAAAGCCGCCTATCTTAAAAGCGAGTTACGGAATTATTGCGGAACCGAAACATGGTTCCGCCATCGGTTATTCCGCAAATTCCTTTACACCGAAGGAGTCCAGTTTTTGGCTGAAATGGCGGAATGTTATTGGCTGATAGACCTGATTTACGGGTTTCAGTACGACCAGCAGGCCGTCAAAGACGAATATTTCCAGCTTTGGGAATTGAAGGTCACGGAAAACAAAGCGGCCACGCTGACTTGCGACAACGGGAACGGCGAAATCGTTTTCACGCACGAACTGACTTACACGACTTTCCCGATGGACAGCATTCGCCTGTATTTCACGGATAACGTGCTTCTCTTAACAAGCGAATGGTAAGGGGGCGGTTATGCAAAAATACGACTTCGCCGCCTTAAAGCAATCCGTCAATCTTAGCCAGTACGCCGCAGGGCAGGGCTATGAACTGGACAGGAAGAAATCCACCAGATCATCGCTTGTTATGCGCCATGCGGCCACAGGGGACAAAATCATCGTATCGAAGAAAGGCGCGAACTGGGTTTATTTCTCGGTTCACGACGACCGCGACAACGGGACAATCGTTGATTTTATCGAAAAGCGCACCAGCAAATCCTTAGCCGAAATCGGCAGGGAACTTGCGGCATGGTCAGGCGGGGCCGGAGCCTTGCCCGTTTATGCCATTCCAGACGTTCAGGAACAGGTCTATGACGTTGGACGCATCCGGCGCGCCTTCCAATGGATGAAGCCCACCACGGCGCATCCTTACCTGATTAGCGAGCGCAAAGTCCCCGCCGATGTTTTGAAACACCCGCGCTTTGCAGGGCGCATCTTTCAAGACCGTTACGGAAACGCCGTATTCCCTCACCAGAACGGGCAGGGGCTTTGCGGCCTAGAGCTGAAGAATACCGATAAAGGCGTTTTCATGCGCGGGAGTGAAAAGGCTTTGTGGCTTGGCAATATTGACCCCGCCGACACGGTTTTAATCCTCGCAGAAGCCGCCATCGACGCCTTGAGTCATTTCGCCATGTTCAGACCTCAAAACGCATCCTATGGGGCTGTATCGGGCGGAATGAAGGATAACCAGTTTTCTTGCCTTATGGATATTGTCCAGAAAATGCCGAAACTGGAAAAAATCATCCTTGCCGTTGACCATGACCAAGGCGGCGAGAAAATCGCCAGCCGGATTGAAAGCTACCTTGAAGGCAAATTTGCGGGTTTAATCATCACGCATC
>QFNK01000216.1 GCA_003240795.1 Micavibrio aeruginosavorus
CTGCCATTGCCGCCGGCCGGGCAGGTGGTGTGCCTCGAGGGAGTGAGACATGCCTATGAAGGCGCCGATGGTCCCGCGATTGTCGACGTCGACCTGCATCTGCGATGTGGTGAGCGCATGGCCTTGGTCGGCGCGAGCGGCGCCGGCAAGTCCACGTTGCTGGCCCTGTTGGCGGGCGAAATGTTCCCTTCGGCAGGCCGTGCGAGTGTGGCGCCGCATTGCGTGCTGACCCAGCGCACCGAGTTGTTCCAGGACAGCGTGCGCGGAAATCTGCTGCTCGCCGCGCCCGATGCTGACGATGCCGCCCTCTGGGGCGCCCTCGAAGAGGCCGGTCTGGCGGCCACGGTCCGGGCCATGCCGGGCGGGCTCGATGCCCCGCTGGGTGAGGGCGGGCAAGGGCTTTCTGGCGGTCAGGCGCGGCGTCTGGCGCTCGCGCGGCTGCTGCTCCGGCAAGCACCGCTGTGGTTGCTGGACGAACCTACCGAAGGGCTCGATGCCGCCACGGCGGCCGATGTGCTGGCGCGTTTGGCAGCGCATGAGGCGCAGGCAATGCTGGTGGCAACCCATCTGCGGCGCGAAGCCGAATTGGCCGACGTGTTGCGGGTCATCGACGCGGGCCGTCTGGGCCCTGTCGTGCGGCGTGGCGAGCCGGAATTCGGCAGGGTACTGGGTACGCTGCGACCAGGTTGACGGTAGTGGCCGCGCAGGCCGGATCGATTGTGGCCGGTTCTTCAACCACGGCTGCGATCGCGGGGGCTGGGGACAGGGTTTCACCGGGCCGAGAATCGGGGAGATGCCGCATGCCGGGTCCATTGCATGGCAAGAAGCCGGCGGCGTTGCAGGATCCAGTTCGTCGTTGTCCGGGTGCGCCTGAGCGTCCATTGCGTGACGAGAAGACGGCGGCGTTGCAGGCCACGGCATGGGGTACGGACATGCCCATGCGGATGAAGAGAACGACCATTCCGGCAATGGCCCTGCCGTAACCTCCTTGATGCCCGGATGAAAAAAGCCCCGTGGTTTGCACCACGGGGCTTTTCGTTTTGTCCGAAGCCGGGATTCGCAACCGAATCCCGGAGTGAACTCACTTCCGCTCGGGCGATTTTTCCGCTGCGGCGATGGCGTCCTGTGCGTCGAGCATGACGCCGGCACCCGCCGCGACCATGACGGCCACGACGGTGCCCAACAGCCAGGCGAAGTACCACGCGCCACGCTCGCCCAGCGCAATGCCGAGCAGGATGGCCAAGCCGGCAAGCACCACGAGGATCGCGAAATTCCAGAAAGTACGCATGTCCGTTTCCTCTCGATCAGTACGCGTGTTCGTCGTGTTCGATGTCTTCGGCCTTCACCTTGTAATCGATATTGATGAAACGCGTATCGATCGATTTGGCAGCCTGACCCGGTGCCCCCGGAGGTCCACCTTGCGGCCCGCCAAATATAGGCCCCGGCCCTTGCGGCAAAAAGTCCATGGATTGCGCATGCGCCGCGCCGTAAAGCACGCACACCGCCAGTAATACAGGAAAGAAATAACGCATGTTTTTCTCCGATTGTTTTAAAATATTGAACTATTGTAACTCAGAATATGTCTGCAGTTAAGCAAGGAATGAAGGTGGTGCAATTATTCATTTGCGGTACGTGTACTTGGGAAGGAACGCGCATTGCCCGGCCAGATAATACGAACCGCGCCATTTCCACCGCCGCCGCCGCCATAATTAGGCACAGCACCACCAGATCCACCTTGTCCAGCTGCTCCATTACTGCCTAGACCAAGCAATCCCACACCTCCACCTTGATTGGCACCGCCATATATTCCGCCACCGCCACCACCTCCTGCGCCAGAGTTTCCATTACAACTATCGCAGGTTACTGATCCCCCATTTCCGCTATAGCCACCCGCACCAGCAGAAACTGTAGCGGCACCGCTGCCATATGTTCCATATGAGTTTCCACCATTGCCCCCACCGTCTCCTACAAATGTACCTCCCGCGTTAGAACCACATCCGCCGCCGCCGCCTTTTCCTGCTACTGTTGTAGAGCTGCTGAAATAAGAATCTTCTCCTTTTCTCCCACATCCATTTGTTGAGCAACCGGGCGAATCATATCCAGCACCTACAACCACGGTGTAATTCTGCCCAGGCACCACAGAAATATTATTCTTATACCCAAGACCACCGCCGCCGCCGCCACAGTTATTACCCGATGATCTTGAACCACCACCGCCTACTGAAACAACAGAGACAGATGTAACACCAGCAGGAGCAGTCCATGTGTAAGTCCCAGGTGTGGTATATGCGATTTGTCCCGGCGCGGCGATAGTTGCACAGCTTGCATACTGGTACGACGCACTGCCGCTGAGCGTGCCGTTGCTGCAGGTCCGCACCTGGCTGATGGTCGAGCAGTTCGCATGCGATGTCGCGCTGTAGAGCGTCACGGAATCCCCGTCCGCAAGCGTGCCTCCCGTCGGAAGCGTACAGTCCGCTGCCGCGGGTACATTTACCACAGGCGCAGGAAGGTCTTCCACGGACGGGAAGCGCATCACATCGTTGAACGCAACGGAGCCGTTGCTCGTCTTCGGATAAAGCCTGTCCGCCTTCATCGCCTTGAAGTCCGCGACACCCGCAATGCCAAGCCCCGCGTCATAGCCGATCCGCGCCGTGTCCGTCCCGCTCCGCCCCTTGATCTCGATATCCTTCGCGCCGATCTCCGCAACCGTCGGGCTGCCCGACTTCAGGTTCCAGAGATTGTCCATCGTGCTGGCTTCGGAGTAAGTGTAGCTCAGGATGATATCGTCGCTGCCCGTCGGCTTGTTGACCAGCGGCGTATCCGGCTTTCCGTCCGCGTTCGTATCCGCATACGCATTGCACGAGGTCTGGAAGACGCGGTCCTTGCCCGCGCTGATGATCGCAATCGTCGCATAGGCGCTGGACGGCGCGCCCTTCAGGCGCTTCGCCGTCAGGCCGCCGCAAGCCGCCACGTTGTTGGTCACGGTCACCGAGCCATGGTCCCACACGCAATAGCCGTACTGCGTGGACCAAGGGTCAATCTGCGTCGCGCCGAAGGAATCGGGAAGATACCCGCCGCCCACCGGCCGCGGCCCCGTTCCCGTATCGCTGTACGGCACGGGCTCGATATACCCGTCACTGTCGCAGTCGCCGCTGTTCGCCTGCGCTCCGGCCGCGGCGCCGATCGCAAGGCGCGCCGCCGCGCTGACATTCCCCTCGACAATCGCGCGGCGTGTTACATCGCTCATGGAGCTGACAGGGCCTCGAAGCACGACATTCATGCCCGCCGTCAGAAGACCGACCGTTATGACCGCACCGAAAAGCGCCGTGAACAGAGAACCGCGCTCCGATGCCCTCGAACTGTCCGTGATGGTCGCAAACCCCATAATGTTCCCCGGCTCAAAAGGCCAAGGCACACAGCCCCAACCTCATCTCTATAGTGTAAGTAAGAATACGTTAAGAAAGCGAAAATGACCGCCTGAACCGGCGAGAATGAATATAGTACCTTGTTTTCAGGCGTAAAAAAACCCCGCACAGGGCGGGGTTTTTGAAATTTATTAAAGTCGAGATTATGCAGCCTTGGAAAGATCTAGCTTCAGGCCAGGGCCCCTTGTGGAAGACAGCGTAACTTTCTTCATGTACGTGCCCTTTGCGCCTGTCGGC
>QFNK01000217.1 GCA_003240795.1 Micavibrio aeruginosavorus
CAGCGAGCCCTTGCTGACGAGGTCGGAACGGATGGCCGCCGCATTCGTCAGGTTGCCGTTGTGCGCAACGGCAAAACCGCCAAGCGCGAGGTCGGCATAGATCGGCTGCACATTGCGAAGGGACGCTTCGCCCGTCGTGGAATAACGGTTGTGGCCGATGGCCGCATGACCTTTCAGCTTGTCGATAACCTGCGCCTTGGAGAAAGTCGCGTCGACCAGCCCCATCGCCTTGTGGACGTAAAACTCTTCACCGTCATAGGAAACGATGCCCGCCGCTTCCTGTCCGCGGTGCTGGAGCGCGTGAAGGCCGAGGGCGGTCATGGCCGCCGATTCAGGATGCCCGTATATGCCGAACACACCGCATTCTTCATGCAGCTTGTCGTCGTCGAAAGGATGTGCCGGAAGGTCGATCATTATTCGTTCACCGTAGGTGTTACAGGCGCCAGTTCACCGGGCGCAGGCTCGCCAAACAGCTGATCCATTTTCTGGCGCTCCTTGTCATCGTAACCCGCGCCTGTTTTCGCAGGGTCTTTGGCTTGCGGTTGCGGCGGCTCGTTCTTGCGGGAAGAACCGAGCAGGTTCTGCTCTTCCAGCTTGCGCTTGATAACGTCGTCGGTCGTTGTTTCGATTTCTTTTTTGACATCGTCCGATTCCGGCAGGTATCCGGCCATGACGGTGGAAATCTTCTCGATGATGTAATGCGTGTTGCTGTCAGAGAAATATTCGTCCTTGCGCGGCTGGTCCATCAGAAGGTGGAACGGCAGGTAAACGAGGCCGAGAAGGATCAGCGCGCGGGCGACACCGAAAAACACGCCGAGCGTGCGGTCGACAGGGCCGAGGCCAACGGCCTTCGCCGCGCCGGATATGAAGTGACTGACCACCGAAAGGACGATGACGACTGTGATAAAGATAACGCCGTAGGTCGTGGCGTCGGCGACGATTTCCATCGGGATGATGTCGAACAGCTTGCCGGCCTCCTGCCCCTCGCCTGCGCCGAACCATTCGCGCACCATCGGCGCGAACACGGGGCCCGTGAAAACGGCGGCAAGAATACCGCCGACAACGCCCGCAATGGTAAGCACTTCGCGTATGAAGCCACGCATGAAGGAAATCAACGCGGACGCAAGGACAACAACCCCAACAATGATGTCTATAATCATGAGAAAGTCATAGGGAATGAGGGGTCAAAAAGCAAGGGAATCCTACCCTTTATCCTAGCCATAAGTCTTGTACGGCATCTTGCCCGCGAACTGCCGGGCGAGGTCCTCCAGATGGGTTATTTCCTCCACGCGCAGCCCTTCGACGGGCGCGGCCTTCTTGCCTTTCTTGGACACGCGCTCCGGTATTACGGCGCGGTCGAAGCCGAGCTTACCGGCCTCTTTCAGACGGACGTCCGGCTGGGACACGGAGCGGATCTCCCCCGCAAGGCCGACCTCCCCGAAGAACACGGTATTGCCCGGCACGGGGATATTGGATTGGGATGAAAGCAGCGCCGCCGCGACGGCCAGATCGGCGGCGGGTTCGGAAATGCGGATGCCGCCCGCGATGTTGAGGAAGATATCGGACGATGACAGTGTAATACCGCAGCGAGCCTCCAGCACCGCAAGCACCATGGCGAGGCGGTTTGAATCCCACCCGATGACGGCGCGGCGCGGTGTGCCGAGGGTCGACGGCGCGACCAGCGCCTGCACCTCCACCAGAACGGGACGCGTTCCCTCCAGACCCGCAAGAACCGCGGAACCGGCGACATTGTCCTGACGCTGGGCAAGGAAGAGCGCGGACGGGTTCGGCACCTCCACCAGACCTTCGTTCGCCATTTCGAACACGCCGATCTCGTCCGTAGGACCAAAACGGTTCTTGACCGTGCGAAGGATACGGAACTGGTGGCCGCGGTCGCCCTCGAAATAAAGCACGGCGTCCACCATGTGTTCGAGGACGCGGGGGCCAGCGATCTGCCCTTCTTTCGTCACGTGGCCGACGAACAGGATCGCGATGTTGCGTTTCTTCGCCACGCGGATCAATTCCTGCGTACAGGTGCGAACCTGCGTCACCGTGCCGGGTGCGGAGTCCACCGTATCAACGAACATGGTCTGGATGGAGTCGATGACGATCAGGTCGATATGGTTCGACGCGTCCTCCATCGACGAAACGATATCGCGCACCGATGTGGCGGACGCGAGCGCGACAGGCGTTTTTTCGAGTCCCAGACGGCGTGCGCGCAGGCGGACCTGATCGACCGCTTCTTCTCCCGACACATAAAGGCACCGCTTGCCGGTGCTGGCGAGTTTGCAGACGACCTGTAACAGCAGGGTCGATTTCCCGATCCCCGGATCGCCGCCGATCAGGATGGCCGAACCCGGCACGATCCCGCCGCCCGTCACGCGGTCGAATTCGGCCACACCCGTAATATGCCGCGGGACATTCTGGTTGCTGTTGCCGTCGAGGCTGACCAGATCAAGCGCGCGGCTCTTCTTCGCCGTGCCCAGACCTTTTGGCGCCGATTCCGGCGCGGCCTCCTCCACGATCGTGTTCCATTCGCCGCAGGACTCGCACTTTCCTATCCAGCGGGAGGTGACAGAGCCGCAAGACTGGCAGACAAAGGATTTCTGGGTTTTGGCCATGAATTAGATATTCCTTATATTATTCTATTTCAGGAACTTATCGCCCCATTTAATAGTTCGTTCGGCCGAAAAAAGATTTTCAGGACGGCGGGATCGGGGCCGGCAAAACCCGCCAAGAATGAGAACAAGAGTAGAACAAAAAGCGGTGTCTGCCAAGTCCTCCCGCCACAATTTGCATCCCACAAATCCCTCATGCTAGTGTTTGATTAGATAAAAGGGGAGACCGCTCATGAAACTCAAAAAAGCCTTTGCCGCCGCTCTGATAGCCACGCCCCCAATCGTGGCAAATGCGCAAGCATCTCCTCCGCCTGTTAAAACAGACGCATCCCTGATTGACTTCTTCACAGGGAAAGCCGACAAAATCACCTGCACCAGCAATGGGCAATCTGTCCAAATCGTGCCGCTGGAAAACGATCCAGACAATAAGTTTGTTGCGATTGAAGGCAAGCAAGCCACTCCCCTCAAGGATCGTCAGGCCGGGGTTAACGCCTGCCTGAACCTAGGATTAGGAAAATAAAACTACAGTCATGACTTTGCTTCATTTCATGCCTAATATTACGGCATGAGAAGCAAAGCCGTTTTTATCCTGATAGCCATTTTGATCGCCGCCGCCCTCTTCTGGGTCTTCAATCCGGCAAAATCCATGGACGTTGACGCCGTAAAACCCCAGCGCGGCAAAGCGGTGCAGGCCGTTTATGCGACAGGCACGGTGGAGGCGAGCCGCATGATCCCCGTCTCCCCCAAAATCGCCGCGCGCCTGATGGAGTTGAACGCGGACGAAGGGGACAAGGTCGAAGCGGGACAAATCCTCGCCCGCCTAGAAGACACGGACCTTCAGCAGAACGTCACCGAACTCGAAGCCCGCCGCGTCCTCGCGCAAAAGGATATGGAGCGCGCGCAGAAACTCGGACGCTCCGGCGCGATTTCCAAGGAAGGGCTGGACACCGCTCAGGCGAATTTCGCCGCCGCGGACGCGTCCTATGAACGCGCGAAGGCGGAGCTG
>QFNK01000218.1 GCA_003240795.1 Micavibrio aeruginosavorus
GCCGGGATATGCGGAAATCCGCCTGACCCTTTTTCCCGCCGCAAGGCTGCGTCACATGATCGCGGCGTTTGAACCTGACCTTCTGCACATCGCCACCGAAGGGCCGCTCGGCCTTGCCGCCCGCCGCCATGCCGTCGACAAAGGCCTGCGCTTCACAAGCTGCTATCACACGCACTTCCCAGATTATGCCGCAGCCCGCGCCGCCAGATATATACCGTCCCTGTACGCGCCGGTTCAAACCATGGCTATACGCTTTGTCCGGTGGTTTCACGCCCCGTCCTCCTGCGTGTTCACGGCGACGAACAGCCTGACGAAAACCCTGCTGGGCTGGAATTTCAAATCACCGCTGAAAATGATGACGCGCGGCATAAACCATGCGCTTTTCCATCCCGGCGAGAAGACCTTGTTTCAAGAAATGAAACATCCTGTCGCCCTTTATGTCGGGCGCATCGCCATTGAAAAAAATCTGGATGATTTCCTCTCCATGCCGTTCGATGGAACGAAAGTCCTCGTCGGCGGCGGCCCCGATCTTGAAGACCTGAAAAAAAAATATCCGGACGCCATATTCACAGGGCCGAAGACAGGCACCGATCTGGCCGACCATTACCGCTCCGCCGACGTCTTCGTCTTCCCGTCGAAAACCGATACGTTCGGAATGGTTCTGGTTGAGGCGCTTGCCTGCGGGCTGCCCGTTGCCGCCTATCCCGTGACAGGGCCAATCGACATCATCACCGATGATTTTCTGGGCGCTCTGGACAACGACCTTGCGGCCGCCACTTCCAAAGCGTTACAGCATGGAACCGCCGCGCAGCGAAGCCGCCACGCCATGGAAAATTACAGCTGGCGTATCGCAACCCATCAGTTTTTGGAGACAGACCCGACATGATACGCACCGCCCTGATCCCGCTCGCAACGCTGTTTGTCGCGGTGGCCGTCTTCGCATGGTCCTCGATCAATCCGTTTGAGCGCAGCACATGGTGGATGGAGGTTGCACCCGCCCTCATCGCGCTGCCTTTGCTCGTCCTGACCTATAAGCGTTTCCGCCTGACGGATTTGTCCTACGCGCTGATCGGCATACATGCCTGCATCCTGATGGTGGGCGGCAAATATACCTATGCGCGTGTACCGCTCTTCGACTTCATCGAAGGGACGCGCAACAACTACGACAAGCTCGGCCACTTCGCGCAAGGTTTTATCCCGGCGATCATCATCCGCGAACTGTTGCTCCGCACCTCGCCGCTGCAACCCGGTAAATGGCTGGCGGCCGTGATTGTTTTCTCCTGTCTGGGGATCAGCGCGGCATATGAACTGATAGAATGGCTCGCCGCCGTCCTGCTTGGTCAGGGCGCGGAGGAATTCCTCGGCACGCAGGGCGACGAGTGGGACACGCAGAAAGACATGCTGTGGGCAGGTATCGGCGCGTGCACAGCCTTGCTTACCTTATCGCGCTGGCACAACCGCCAGCTTGAAAGGATTTAATTGTCCTGCTCGTTCGTGATGTAGTGCTGCAGCCCTACGAACGCCGTGTAGGGATGCGTGATCAGGTAGGTCGGGATCGGCTTCAGGTAGGAATCAAAACGCCCTTTTGCCTCGAATTCCGTGCGGAAGCGTGAGGTCAGGAAGTAATCGCCGAGTTTCGCCGGAATGCCGCCCGCAATGTAAACGCCGCCATGCGCGCCGAGCGTCACCGCAAGATTGCCCGCGATCGAGCCAAGGAAGCCCATCATTTTATCGAGCGCCTCTTCGCACACGGGACACGTTTTCGCGATCGCGCAGTTGCTGATCTCCTCCGCCGTGCGTTCCGGCGCGTCGTCGCGCCCGTCAAGAATGCGGATGGCGTTGTAAAGATTCACAAGTCCCTTGCCGGAGCAGACACGCTCTGCCGACACATGGCTGTATTTGTAGCGGAGCGTGCGGAACAGATCGAACTCACGCTGCGTCTTCGCAGGCATCGTAATGTGCCCGCCTTCGCCCGAATTCGCGCGGTACTGCTTGCCATCCCAGAAAAGGCTGGCGACACCGAGGCCCGTACCCGGGCCGACAATGCCGATCGTCCCCTCCGGCTGGCGGTTGCCGCCCCCCACTTTCACAAGGTCATTGTCCGACAAATGCGGGATGCCGAGTGCGATGGCTTTGAAATCGTTGATAAGCGCGAAGCCGTCGAGGTTCAGCGATTTCTGCGTTTCCTTGATCGAAAAAGACCACAAATGGTTGGTCATTTCAAAATAATCACCGGAGATAGGACCCGCGATGGCAAAGGCCGCATGCTTGGGTTTTTCTTGGCCAATACCATCCAGATACGCCTTCGCGGCGTCAACGATGGTCGGATAATCCGCGCATTGCAGGACCTTTTGTTCGTAAAAGCCTTTGTCATCGGCCAGAGCAAAACGCGCATTTGTGGCACCGATGTCCGCAATCAAACCTGCAGCCGCACTCATATCTGTATCTTTCTTCCCCAAGGCCCGTGGCCGTTAAATTTTTCAGGCACCCAAGTTGTTATGGCATGCGCTGGAAAGCAAGGGAAATAAGGATGACGCACCGCACCAATGTGGACAATTGGGGAGAAGGAATATACAAAGGCGCGTTGCTTCCGCCCTGCATAAAAGGAAAATTATGGCAAACATAATACTTGCCGAAGACGATGCCTCGCTGAGGCAGTTTATCGCCGCGACGCTTGAGAAAGCGGGACATGCGGTGACGGCCTGCGCCGACGGGCTGGAGGCGATGGCCGCGCTGAACACAACGGACAACCCCGACCTCCTTCTTACCGATATCGTGATGCCGGGACTGGACGGAACGGAACTCGCCGCCCGCGCCGCGTCCCTGAAACCGGACATGAAGGTCCTTTTCATCACCGGCTTCGCGGCCATGGCGGCAACGGCGGAGAGCATCCCCGCGCAAGGCGGCAAGGTCGTCTCCAAACCCTTCCATCTTGGCAAGCTTCTGGCCGAGGTCGAGGCGCTCCTCAAAAAATAAGGCGGCCATCAAAGCCGCCTCTTCATTCCTAATCTTTTTCCGGTACGGCCAGCACCGCATCCTCTTCCTCCCCTTTCGGGTCGGGTTTTTCCTGCGCCTGTTTGCGAAGCTCATATATGCGCCCCAGAAAATCGCGGCTGACTTCAAGGCCGAGGTTCGAGGCAATTCTGGTCGGCACAAAAAAGCGCACATGGAACTGGTAATGCCCCAGCTCGCTGGTGGTCAGGTCGAAGACAGGCTCCGACGGACCGACATCCGTACCAGCGCGGCGGCGGATCTTGCGGTTGAACGCGGCTGCATCGTTCCGGTGCGGCGCGAAATGCACTTCCGCCACTTCCTTCAACGCCTCAAGCGCGGCGATAGGATCAACATCCGTATATTGCACGCCCACGCGCACATCCTCGAAAATATACGCCTTGAAGAAATTGTTGTTTTCGACATTCGCGGTGAACAGCTTGCTGTTCGGCACCGTGACGGTGCGTCCCGTAAACTGATACGTCTTCCCCGCCATGTCCACTTCCTGAAGGCGGAACGAAAACGCGTCGAGGTCGATGACCTCCCCGTCGTGCCGTCAATGGTAATCCATTCGCCGACTTTGAAAGGCTGGCTCGTCGCGCGCATGATCGCGCCCGTCAGGCAG
>QFNK01000219.1 GCA_003240795.1 Micavibrio aeruginosavorus
GAGAAGCGCCGTCATGACCTTGCTGTCGCGCACGGCGAGCTCCATACATTCCTCGACGCCGCGCACGGCATGGCCGACTTTCCAGCCCAGATCCCACAGGCGGTAGAGGAATTTCTCGATCGCGTCGTCGGTCGCCGCGTCCGTCTTGCCGGAGGACAGGAAAAGCAAATCTATATCGGAATAGGGGCAGAGTTCGCGCCGTCCGTATCCGCCAAGCGCGAGCAGGGAAAGGCCGGAGGTATCGTCCTTGAAAACATCGACCCAGAGGGCGCTGAGAATGGCATCCGCTTCGGCGCTTCGGGCGGCGCAATAGGCGCGGCCGGAAAGCTCTCCTGCCACCAGAAGGCCCAAGAGACCGTCTGCTTTTCTGCCTTCGCGCTGGTGTAGGGCCGAATTCAACATGCGCCCCTTCTATCGGCCAGAATCGCCCCCAATGCAAGGGCGGATTCTTCAGTTTTTTAAAAGTTCTTTGAGTTCGTAAAGCATGTTCAGCGCGTCGCGGGCGGAGAGGTCGTCCGGATTGATCGCGGTGAGTTTCTCCTTGAGCGCTTCTGCCTTCGGATCGGCGGCGGCCTGCTTCTGGGGCGGGGCGGCACTGAACAGCGGCAGGTCGTCGGCGAGGCGTGTCAGCGCGCCGGAATGTTCGCCCTTGTTCAGCAGTTCGAGCACTTCGCCCGCGCGGTCGAGGACGGATTTCGGAAGTCCCGCCAGCCTTGCGACATGGATGCCGTAGGAACGGTCGGCGGCGCCTGCCTGAACCGCGTGGAGGAAGATGACCTCGCCGTTCCATTCGCGCACCTGCATCGAGTGGCAGGAGAGCGCGGGAAGGCGCGTCGTGAGGTTTGTCAGTTCATGATAATGCGTGGCGAAGATCGCGCGGCACTTGCTGTTTTCGTGCAGATATTCGACGCACGCCCAGGCGATGGACAGGCCGTCATAGGTCGCCGTGCCGCGCCCGATTTCATCGAGGATGACGAGGGAGCGCGGTGTCGCGAGGTTGAGGATGGTCGCCGTTTCCACCATCTCGACCATGAAGGTCGAACGCCCGCGCGCGAGGTCGTCGCTTGCGCCGACGCGGGAGAAGCATTTGTCCACGATGCCGATGCGGGCGGAGGCGGCGGGTACGAACGATCCCATCTGCGCGAGAATGGCGATGAGCGCGTTCTGGCGCAGGAAGGTCGATTTACCGGCCATGTTCGGGCCTGTCAGCAGCCACAGGCGTTCCGCAGGGTTCAGCGAGCAGTCGTTCGGCACGAATGCGCCGCCGTCTTTCGCCAGCGATGCCTCCACCACCGGATGGCGGCCGCCTTCGATGGCGAACGCGTAATCATCCGACATTTGCGGGCGGGTATAGCCGCGTTCCTGCGCGAGTTCGGCGAGGGAGCAGGCGACATCGAGGTCCGCGCCCGCACGGGCGAGGGCGCCCAGATGTTCGGTGGCGTTCGATACATCCTGTACGAAGCGCGTGAAAAACTGTTGTTCCAGCGCCAGTGACTTTTCGCCCGCGCTGGCGATATCGCGCTCCAGCTCCGAGAGTTCGGGCGTCGTAAAGCGCGCGACGTTGGCGAGGCTCTGGCGGTGGATGTAGGGGTTGGCCGCATCGCCTGTTTTTACCATCAGCTTGTCGGCGAAGCGGGATGGCACCTCGATGAAATATCCCAGCACGTTGTTGTAGGAAATTTTGAGGAGGTTGATGTCCGTTTCCTCGCGGTAGCGTGCCTGCAGGGCCGCGATCAAACGGCGGCTCTCATCGCGCAGGCCGCGCAGGTGGTCAAGGTCTGCCGTGTAGCCGGAGCGGATGAAACCGCCGTCGCGGTCGTTGAAAGGCAGGTCTTCGGTCAGTGCCGCCGCCAGCGTGTCCTTGAGCGTTTTGCAGGCGTCGTCGAGTTCAAGTTGCCGTGCGAATTTGTGCAGGATATCGCCGCCGGTTGCGAGCAGAATGCCACGCAGCGTTTCAAGGATCGCAAGCGCATCGCGCACCGCGCCCAGATCGCGCGGGCCGCCGCGTCCGATGGTCAGGCGCGACAAGGCGCGTTCCATATCGGGCAGGCTTTTCAGTTTTTCGCGCAGGTTCTCGCGCAAAGGGGAGGCGGCAATAAAGGTTTCAACCTCGTCATGGCGGCGGCGGATAACGGCGAGGTCGGTGAGTGGCGCGGACAGGCGCGATTGCAGAAGGCGTGCACCCGCGCCTGTAACAGTACGGTCGATACAGGCAAGAAGACTGCCCCTCCGTTCCCCTGTCTGCGTGCGCACCAATTCCAGCGAGCGGCGTGTTGCCGGATCGATATCCATGACCGCGCCGTTCGAGACCTGCTGCGGACGGAAGATGTGCGGCATCTTGCCTTTTTGCGTGCGGGCGACGTAATCGACCAATGCGCCTGCGGCGGCGATTTCCGCGCGCGAGAAGCTGCCGAAAGATTCAATCGTGCCGACGCCGAACAATGTTTCCAGGCGTTTTTGCGCGTTTTGTGAATCGAACAGGCTGCCTGCCTGCGGCGTCATGACGTCTTTTTGCTGCGCGAAGATTTCCTGCGCCGCAAGTTTATCATGCAGCAGCAATTCGCTCGCGCCGATGCGGTCGAGGGATGCGGGAATGTCGGCGCGGTCCGCCGTCTGAACGTAGAATTCGCCCGTCGAGAGATCCAGCCATGACAGGCCGAACTGCCCCGCCGTTTCGCACACGGCGGCGAGATAGTTGTTTTCCCGTGCGTTGAGCAGCGTGTCTTCGGTCAGCGTGCCTTGCGTGACGATGCGGATCACGTCGCGGTTGACGAGGGCCTTGTACCCGCCGCGCTTCTTTGCTTCCTCCGGCGTTTCGGTCTGCTCGCAGATCGCAACGCGGAAGCCGGAGCGGATAAGCTTGGCCAGATACGGCTCGTAGCTGTGATACGGCACGCCGCACATCGGGATTTCGTTTTCCTGATTCTTGCCGCGCTTGGTCAGCGTGATGTCAAGGCATTCGGACGCTTTTACGGCGTCATCGAAGAACATCTCGTAGAAGTCGCCCATGCGGTAGAACAGGATGCAGTCGGGATACTGTTCCTTCAGCGCGTGATACTGCGCCATCATCGGCGTGTGGCCTTCGGCGGCGAACTCGTTAGCGGTTTTCAGGGCAGCCTGGGACATGCTCTAGGCCGCCTTTGTGCCTGTGGAGCCGAAGCCGCCAGCGCCGCGTTCGGTTTCATTGAGGGTTTCGCAGATGTTCCATGAAACGGCCTCGTACTTTGCTATGACCATCTGGGCGATGCGCATGCCGCGTTCGACGGTGAAGTCTTCGCTGCCGTGATTGATCAGGATCGCCTTGATCTCCCCGCGGTAATCGGCGTCGATCGTGCCGGGGGCGTTCAGGACGGTGACGCCGTTCTTGGCGGCAAGGCCGGAGCGGGGGCGCACCTGCGCCTCGAAGCCGGCGGGGAGGGCGATGGCGATGCCTGTCGGGACAATTGCGGTCTTGCCTTTTTCGATGACGAGCGGCGCATCGATGGCGGCCATCAGGTCCATGCCGGCGGATTGTTCGGTTGCATAAGCGGGGAGCGGGAGGCCCTCCCCATGGGGCAGGCGCATCAGCGCGATATCCGTGCGAGCGGTCATAAGCATACTTTCCTTA
>QFNK01000220.1 GCA_003240795.1 Micavibrio aeruginosavorus
CCCTCAACCCGCACATCGGCTACGACAACGCCGCCAAGATCGCAAAGAAAGCGAACAAGGAAGGCACGTCCCTGCGCGAAGCCGGCATGGCCCTCGGCCTGCTGACGTCGGAGCAGTATGACGAATGGGTCAAACCCGAAGACATGATCCACCCACGCGGATGAACGATATCCTTTCGGAAAAAGTCATCAAGCGTTCCGTAACAATCGCGGGGCATTCCACGAGCATCTCGCTGGAGGCCCCGTTCTGGACGATATTGCAGGACGTCGCAAAGGCCGAAAAACGTCCCCTCTCCGCCCTCATAGAAGAAATAGATTCAAGGCGCGGGACAAATCTGTCCAGCGCCTTGCGTTTATACGTTCTTGATTATTTGCTGCGCCGTTCCTAGCGCAGCAGGCCGTCCAATACGCCCTTGATCGCCTTACCGGCGTCGTCCTGCATCTGCTGTTCGGGCGTCTTTTGTTGCGGCTGTTCCTGCTCGGCTGGCGCAGCAGCATCAGGCTGTGCCGTGCCGTCCTGTGCGGGCGCTGGAGCCGTCGCAGGTTGCTGCTGCTTCTGCGGCAGAATGCCAAGCCCTTGCAACTTGCCGGACAAATCCTTGCCCAGAACGTCCGGCAGCTTCTCTATCGCCTTCTGCTGCAGGCGGCGGGTCAGGACGTCGTTGAACAGCCCCTTGCCGAACGTGTTGCCCGGATTGCTTAAGGAGCCCTTGATCGCCACGTCGAACGCGCCCGCGTCCTTCGCCTGCTTGAAGGTGATAGTGTGGATCGTGTCGATCATCCATTGCGGCAGGTTGACGTTCCCTTTGGATACGATGTTCGCCGCCGGCCCGTCCATCGCCATGGAGGAAATCGTCACCACGCCCTGCATGATGTCGTACCCGCCCTTGATCGTGTCGAACCGCGTCTCGCCGCCGGATACAGCGCCGCCGACGATGCTGTTCAGCCTGTCCATCGGCTTGCCGGAATCCACGAACGCAAGGCCGATCTGCGCGAGGTCAAATCCCTTCATGACCACGTTCTGGCCGTCCAGCGTGGCCTTACCCTGAAGCGCACTGACCAGCGCATGGGGGCTGAGGCCGGTCGACTGCACGTTCATGTCGAAGGATACATTGCCTGTCGCCTGAAGCTTGCGCGTCCCGCTGAGCGCCGTGACAAGCTTTTCCAGCGACACCTGCGTCATCTTGCTCTGCACCGCCATGCCGAGCGGTTGTTTCGCGTCCGCAGGGTCCTGAACCTTCGCGGTCAGGTTCGCCGTTCCGCCGAACAATCCGGCATTCAGGTTGTCGACCAGAAGATTGCCGTCTTTGAGCGTGATTTTCGTTTTCGGGTTCTGGAAGTTCCAGCCGCCATACGTGATCGCCTGCGCCGAAAGGCCGAGGTCAAGATCGACGCTGTGCATCCAGCCAGTCTCGATCGTATCGCGCGACCATTTCCCGCCGCCCGCATTCGCGGAACCGCCCGCGCCGCCGGAGGACGAACCGCCGCCAGTATCTTTCGCGCCGAGGAAGTCGTCCAGCGGTATGGAACCCGCCTCGATGGAACCGTTCACGGACGGGCGCGCACCCGCCATGTTGATTTTCAGCGCGCCGCCGATGGAGGTCGGGCCAAGATTGGCTTTCAGGTTGCTGAGGTCATACACATCCCCGTTCGCCACCGCGTCGGTGTAGAAGCTGAACGGACGCGCAAGGCCGCTGCTGCCCGCAAAGGACGGGTTGACGATCTGCATGGCACGCACGAAATTCGGGTGCTTCGCGCCGACGGATAGGTCGCTGAAGGACGGCTTGTCCAGAAGGCCGGTCATGTTCCCCTTGGCCTCAACCTGCCCCTCCAGCGCCGAAACACGCGCGTCAAAGGCCAGCTTGTCGGCGATGCCCTTGGCCGCGGCATTCACTTCCGCCGCGCCGATGGATTGCGGCAGTTTGGATGTATCCATCTTGAGTTGCTGCATCAGCGCCTTTACGTCCGACGTCTTGCCATAGAATTTCAGGTCGATCCCCGACAGGTCGGCAAGGTTGCCAACGCGGCCGGATAGCGACGCCGCGGCGCCCATGTAGTCCTGCGCGGAAACGACGTCAAGATCGATGCTCTGACCCGCCGCGCGCCCCTTGGCGCGGATCCCGCTGATCGTCTGCGCGTTGAAAATCGCCTTCTGCACGCTGACATCGAACGTCAGGTTCACCGGCACGCTGAATGCGCGCACGGGCTCCAGTGCCTTTTTCACGTCCGTCTTGGCGGCAGGGTCTTTCTGCACGGCCTGCTTTTTCTGGCCGTTTAAACGGCCCTGGATCGTGTCCACGTCGATCGTGTCCGTTGTGAGGTCAACAACCACGTTCGGCATCCCGCCCGTGCCCTTGGGCTCGTAAAGGGCGCTGAGGACGATATTGTTCTGGTCGAGCGTAACATTCCCGTTCGTGACCTTGATGGCCGTGGGCGTAATCGTGCCGTCCATATCCAGGCGCGCCGTTTTCCAGATTTCAAGCGCGGCATTGTCCTTCTGCTCCGGCACGAAAGCGCGCAGCAGCGTCGGAAGCTGCTCCGTCGTTCCGGCGGCGCGGAACGATACGGACGGGTCGGCATAGGTGACACCCGTTTCCTCCGATTGTGAGACGCTCGTGAACCGCAGTGCGGCGGTGCCTTCAACCCGGCTCTTACCCGGAAGGTCGAGCGCCTTCGCGCTGACGTCGATCGCCGATCCTTCCTTGGACGCGTCAAGGACGACCCCCTTGAAAAGCTGGCCGTTGCTCTGGATGCCGTCCGCGCTGACTTTCAGCGTCCCGTTGACGGGGAACGGCAGGGTCAGGCTTTCGGGAAGAAGCGTCGCCGCCGTGACATCCCCGCTCAGCTTCTGGCCCTTGGCAACCTTCTCTTCGACACTCGGCTCACTGCCCTTCGGCTTGGTCGGGCCAAGCTGGTCGAGGTTGATGATCCCCTCGAACGCCATGTCGCCCGTGAACGTCACCGGGTTCTTTTCCTTCAGGCCGGAAACGAGGATATTCCCCTTGCCCTTGGTTTCGCCGAACGCGATATCGATTTCCTGCGAACGCACCTGCTCCTCGTTCGCGGTCACGAGGCCCGAGAAGGAAAGCTTCTTGCCAAGCGCAGGCGAGGCCGCACCGCCGCCCAGCGCGATCACGGACGAAAGATTGTCCGCATTGATGTTCATCTTGCCCTGGATCTCCAGCGGCTCCATCGCGACGACGCCATTGAACTTCGCGGACGCATTCGCATCGGGAAGGGAAACGGTCGCATCCACCGGCATTTCCTTTTTGCCGCCGGACATCGCCTTCGTTTCCGCGTCGATCTTGATCGTCTGGTTGTTGTAACGCAGGTCGCCCTTGATACCGAACGGGCCCGCCAGCGTGTCTGCGCGAACGTCTAGGTTGATCTTGTCCGCCTCATACGCCGCGCCGGACGCAATGTCCTTGTATGCAATGCGCCCGTCCTCGATCGTCAGCTTGTCGAGGGAGAACTCATTGCCGCCGCTCCTGGATTGTTCCTGCTCCGCATCTGCGCCCTGCTCCGCCTTCGCGTTCTGGTCGGCGATCAGCTTGTCCGACATCCACGAATTCGTCCCGTCGGCCAG
>QFNK01000221.1 GCA_003240795.1 Micavibrio aeruginosavorus
GCTCCGCCGTCATCAGCATCGCAAGATCATCGGCACGCTTCAGGATAAGATCGGACCAGCGGAACATGATCTCCGCACGCTTGGACGGGTGAAGCTTCGACCACGTCTTAAATGCCTTGTCCGCATGGGAAATGGCGTCGCATGTATCCTCCGCGTTCATGTCCGGAACAGAAATGATGATATCGTTGTTGGCGGGGTTGATGACATCAAACGATGCGCCGGATTTCGCGGCAATCCACTGACCGCCTATGAAAGCGCGGTCTTTCACGATATCCTGTGAAAGTTGTGGCGATGCCGCTTTATTCGACATTGATTGTCCCCCGAAAATGAATACTTAAAAATTATTTGAGAAAGAACATAGTATGACCAATCCCGCAAGCAGAACGCACCGAAACACAATTGGGTTCCTTATCATCGCCGCTTTTTTTCAGATGATGGGCGGCCTGATGGGATGGATCACATCCGGCAGTGTCGACGGATGGTATCAGACCGTCACGAAATCACCCCTGAACCCGCCCGACGCCACCTTCGGCATAGTCTGGACTATTCTGTATGTCCTGCTCTCCGTCGCCTTCTGGCTTGTCTGGAAAAAAGAACCTTCGAAAGAGCGCACGATCGTCTTGTTGCTGTTCACCGGCCACATGATTTTGAACTGGCTCTGGACGCCGGTGTTCTTCACGTTCCACTGGCTGTTCCCCGCCTACGCCCTGATCCTCGTCCTGATTTTCACGGCGGCGATGATCGCGTGGCTGGCATTCCGGGAAGATAAAAGGACGATCTTCGCCTTTTTCCCATACCTGCTATGGCTTTGTTTTGCCGGACATTTATCGCAGTATATCTGGATTGCGAACTAAAAAGCGGAACCAAACAAGCGGTGCGCCGTTTGTAAAGCGAACTCTCAACAAAACGAAAAGGAGAACGCTATGGGTAGCGCATCTGACAAAGCAAAAGGTCTCGTAAACGAAGGTATCGGTAAAGCCAAACAAGGCGTTGGAAAAGCCACGGACAATGCATCCCTGCAAGGCGAAGGCATTGCACAGGAACGCAAAGGCGAAGCACAACAGTTTGTTGGCGAAGCCAAGAAGCAAGTTAAAAAGGCCGTAGACAGCCTGTAGGATTTGCGCCAGTCGCAAAAGAAAAACCCCGTTGTTTTCACAGCGGGGTTTTTCTTTGCTCATTTCATTCGCAGGACTAGAAGCTTAAACGCTTTGCCGTTTTCACCTGCGGCAGGTCGCAGACTTTCTTGAACAGCTCGTCGGAGAGCGGCGCGTCGAGGGAGACCAGACAGACGGCGGAATCGCCGCCGTCAACACGGCCTAGGCGGAAGTCCGCGATGTTCTGACCGGCATCGCCCAGAATCGTACCCAGCGCGCCGATAAGGCCCGGCTTATCCTCGTTCCGAATGAAGAGCATGTCATTGCCCAGCGCCGCCTCGATCGGCACGCCTTCGATATTGACGATGCGCGGCTCCCGTCCCGTGAACAGCGTGCCGGAAATGGAACGCGTGCGCGCATCCGTTTCAACCGTGACGGAGATTTTCGTGCGCTGGTCGCTTCCAACCGCCGTGCGGCTTTCGGAAATCTTGATCCCGCGCGATTCCGCAATCGCCATGGCGTTGACCATATTGACCGCTTCCATCTGTGTTTTCAGAAGGTTTGCGACAACAACCTGAACCAGCGGCTTTACGTTCAATTCCGTGACGGTGCCTTCAAAAGCGATGTCCACTTTCTTGATCGCATTCTCCGTGATCTGTCCCGCAAAGCTGCCGAGCTGTTCGGCAAGCTTCATGTAGAATTTCAGGCGCGGCGCGTCTTCCGCCGAAATGGACGGCATGTTCAGCGCGTTCGTGATCGCGCCGGACGTCAGATAGTCGGCCATTTGCTCGGCAACCTGAATGGCGACGTTCACCTGCGCCTCATCCGTCGAAGCGCCGAGGTGCGGCGTGCAGATCAGCTTTTCATGACCGAACAGGATGTTGTCCTTTGCAGGCTCCACATCGAACACGTCGAGCGCGGCGCCGGCAACATGGCCGGAATCCAGCGCATCTTTCAGATCGGATTCGACGATCAGACCGCCGCGCGCGCAGTTAATGATACGCACGCCTTTCTTCATCTTGGCAATGGAGTCTTTGTTGATGATGTTTTTAGTTTTCTCGTTTTTCGGCACGTGCAGCGTGATGAAGTCCGCATTGGCGAAAAGCTCGTCCAGTTCGACTTTCTTCACGCCCAGCTCGACCGCTTTTTCTTCGGTCAGGAACGGGTCATAGGCCAGCACGTTCATCTTGAGGCCGATGGCGCGGTCGGCAACGATGGAGCCGATATTGCCGCACCCGATCAGGCCAAGCGTCTTGTTGTAAAGCTCGACGCCCATGAATTTGTTCTTTTCCCACTTGCCCGCATGGGTGGAGGCCGACGCCTGCGGAATATCGCGCGCCAGCGCGAACATCATCGCGATCGCGTGTTCCGCCGTGGTGATGGAATTGCCGAACGGCGTGTTCATGACAATCACGCCCTGCGCTGTCGCGGCAGGAATATCGACGTTGTCGACACCGATACCGGCGCGGCCGATGACTTTCAAATTCGTCGCGGCGGCAAGGATTTCAGGGGTAACGGTGGTGCTTGAGCGGATCGCAAGACCGTCATACTGACCGATCATTGCTTTCAGTTCTTCGGGGGTTTTTCCGGTGATAACGTCGACTTCGACACCTTTTTGTTTAAAGATGTCTTCTGCCAACTTATTCATTTTGTCGGATATAAGGACGCGTGCCATGTTCTCTTTTAACTCCTATTTTGTCTTGTTAGGAAAACAGGCGACCTTGATAGCATTTCAGCAGGAATTGGGAAAACTCTTTTTTAAAGCCTTTACCCCACGTCATAGAAAAACGGCCTTGCAACAGGCCGTTTTCAAAACAATTAACGTGAACAAAATCGGCGACTTACGCCGCTTTCTGGCTTTCGGCGCCCTTGGCCGTCTCATAGGCCCAGTCGAGCCACGGCATCAGCGCTTCCATGTCGGAAGTCTCCACCGTCGCACCGCCCCAGATGCGGAGGCCGGCAGGCGCGTCGCGGTAGGAGGCGATGTCGTACGCCGCCCCTTCCTTGTCCAGAAGCTTGACCATGTTCTTGATAAAGGCCTGCGCGTCTTCGTCGGATTTTCCGGCGAACCATGAATCCTTGACCTTCAGCGTGATGGAGGTGCGGGAACGCACGGCATCGTCGGCACAGAGGAAGTCCGCCCAGTCCGACTTCGCCGCCCATTTGGCGACGGCCTGATAGTTGCCTTCGGCGCGTTTGATCGTGGCCTGTACGCCGCCGATGCTCTCGACCCATTTCAGCGCGTCGAGGCAGTCTTCCACCGCCATCATGGACGGCGTGTTGATTGTCTCGCCCTTGAAAATACCATCGGCGAATTTCGCGCCTTTCGTCATGCGGAAGATTTTCGGCAGCGGGCGGTTCGCAGGCTTGAAGCTTTCAAGGCGTTCGACCGCGCGCGGGGAGAGGACGAGCATGCC
>QFNK01000222.1 GCA_003240795.1 Micavibrio aeruginosavorus
AAAAGCAGGTGAAGTATCCGATGATGCTTCCGAAGCAAACGAAGAATAAGGGTGATTACGATGGCTGAAGAGAAAAAAGCCCCGGCAAAAAAGGCTCCTGCAAAGAAAGCCGCTGCTCCTAAAAAAGAAGCTGCCGCAGCAAAGTCCGGTAAAACGGTAACTGTGACGCAAACGGGATCTGCTGCTGGCCGTCTGCCAGTGCAGCGCCAGACGCTGATCGGTCTTGGCCTGAACAAGATTGGCCGTACAAGCACGCTGGAAGACACGCCATCCGTTCGTGGCATGATCCGCGCTGTTCGTCACCTCGTGAAAGTTGAAGAAGCCGCGTAAATCGCCGCTTTAGGAGAAACGATATGAAACTGAATGAATTGAAACCAAACGAAGGCGCGAAGCACAATTACAAGCGCGTTGGACGTGGTATCGGTTCCGGCAAGGGTAAGACCGCCGGCGTCGGTGTTAAAGGTCAGAAAGCCCGTTCCGGCGTAGCCATCAAAGGCTTCGAAGGTGGTCAGATGCCTCTGTACATGCGTCTTCCGAAGCACGGCTTCAAGAACATCTTCGGCAAGGAGTATGCAACGGTCACGCTGGCACGTCTTCAGCAGGCAGTTGATAAGGGCCTGATCGATGCAAAAGCAACGATCGATGCCGATACGCTTCTGAAAGCCAAAGTCATCAGCCACAAGCGTGACGGTGTTCGCGTTATCGGCGGCGGTTCGCTGAAAACGAAACTTGCTCTTAAAGTTTCCGGTGCAACGGCAGCGGCTTCCGAAGCTGTTTCCAAAGCAGGCGGCTCTGTAGAGATCCTCAAGATCGAAGTCGCTCCGGTTGTTCGCAAAAAGGCGAAGTAATCGCGCCTGCGATATAGAATTGTAAAAACCCGCCCATTGGCGGGTTTTTCTTTTTTCACAGTGCTTTAAAAAATATGCGTATGGCCGCGGATAATTGCTTTTTTTTGTGCGGCCTCCCTTGTTTCGCCCGTGTAAATTTCCTAAAACAGTGCAGTAATACCTCCTTCATCAGAAAGTGAAATGCTATGGCCTCTGCCATTGAACAACTTGCAAAAAATGCGAACTGGGGCGCGTTCTCCAAAGCGACCGAACTGAAAAAACGTATCATGTTCGTGCTTGGCGCGCTGCTGGTCTACCGTCTGGGTACCTACATTCCTGTGCCTGGTATCGATCCCGTCGTATGGGAAGATATCTATAACCAGAAAGGCGGCGGCATCCTGGACATGTTCAACATGTTCTCCGGCGGTGCTTTGCAGCGTATGACGATTTTTGCGTTGAACATCATGCCTTACATCTCGGCATCGATTATCATGCAGTTGGCTTCTGCCATGTCTCCGAAGCTTGAGGCTTTGAAGAAAGAAGGCGAGGCGGGCCGTACGAAGATTAACCAGTATACGCGCTACCTCACGGTTCTTCTTGCATCCGTTCAGGCTTACGGTCTTGCGGTCGGTCTTGAAGGCATGCAGTCTTCCATGGGCTCTGCCGTTATCGACCCGGGCTTCTTCTTCCGCGCGTCCACAGTCATCACGATCGTCGGCGGCACAGTATTCCTGATGTGGCTCGGCGAGCAGATTACACAGCGCGGTATCGGAAACGGTATTTCCCTGATTATCTTTGCCGGTATCGTGGCGGGCTTGCCTCATGGTCTTGCCTCTATTCTCGAGCTTGGGCGCCAAGGGCAATTCAATGTGATCGAACTTCTTGCAATCGCCATCCTGATCATCGGCGTTATTGCCTTTATCGTTTTCATGGAGCGTGCACAGCGCCGCGTTCTGGTGCAATACCCGAAACGTCAGGTTGGTATGAACCAGATGTCCGCCGCGCAGCAGAACCATATTCCGCTGAAGCTGAACACGGCCGGTGTTATTCCTCCGATCTTTGCATCGTCTCTGCTTCTGTTGCCGCTGACGATCGTCAACTTTACAGGTGCGCAGGCCACGGGCGGATGGGCGTCGACTCTTCTGTCCCATCTTCAGCATGGTCAGCCTCTTTACATGCTTCTGTACGGTGCATTGATCGTGTTCTTTGCTTTCTTCTACACGGCGATCGTTTTCAACCCGCAGGAGAATGCCGAGATGCTCCGTAAATACGGCGGTTTTGTACCGGGCATTCGTCCGGGCAAGAACACGGCCGATTATCTGGATTACGTGCTGACACGCATCACGTTCCTTGGCGCGCTGTATCTGGTGTTCATCTGCTTGCTGCCCGAACTCCTGATGTCGCATTACGCTATTCCGTTCTATTTCGGCGGTACGTCGCTGCTGATCGCGGTTTCGGTGACGATGGACACGGTGGCGCAGGTTCATTCGCACCTGATCGCGCACCAGTATGAAGGCCTGATCAAGAAAACGAAACTTAAAGGCACGGGGAGACGCTAGTCCATGAACCTGATCCTGATCGGCCCGCCGGGAGCGGGGAAGGGGACGCAAGCCAAGATCCTGGAACAGGAATACGGCCTGAAACAACTCTCCACGGGCGATATGCTCCGCGCTGAAATTGCCGATGGCACAGACCTCGGTAAAAAGGCCAAGGAAATTATGGACGCCGGAAACCTTGTTCCGGACGATATCATGATCGGCATGATTGAAAACCGCCTCGACCAGGCCGATTGTGCCAAGGGCGTCATCTTTGACGGTTTCCCCCGCACGGTGGATCAGGCAAAGGCTTTGGACGACATGCTCGCCCGCAAAGGCAAGCCGCTGAAAGTCGTCATCCAGATGGTCGTGAACGAGGACGAGCTTGTCAGCCGCCTCCAGACACGCATCCAGCAGACGATCGATGCCGGCAAGGAAGTGCGCGGCGACGACAACGTCGAGACCTTTAAAAAGCGCCTTGGCGTTTACAAGGCCCAGACCGCACCGATTTTGCCTTATTATGAAGAGGCGGGGCTCCTCAAAACGGTCGACGGCATGAAGCCGATCGATTTTGTGACGACCGAGCTCAAGGCTCTTTTGAAGTAACCCGAAGCCCGGTATCACCGGGCTTTTTCTTTGCCGCCAAAACCCTTTGAAAACAGCCGAAAAAGCTGTTGACGGGGCGGGGTAAAGTTCCTATATTGCGGCCAAATCTTAAAGCCCGCAAAAGTCAGTGTTTCTCGTAAACCTTTGCTTTATAAGGCTTTTTGATGGTGTACAGACTGGTGTTACGGTCTGGATAATATTAATCAAAAAGGAGAACTACACATGGCACGTCTTGCCGGGGTTAACGTCCCCGATAACAAACGCGCTCTGATCGCCCTGACATATGTTCACGGCATCGGACGCTATTCCGCCCGTCAAATTCTGAAAGCCGTGGGAATCGATGAATCCCGCCGCATGAACGATCTTTCCGAGGATGAGCTGAACGCCATCCGTGCGGAAATCGACACGGACAAATACATGATCGAAGGCGACCTGCGCCGTGAGATCGCAATGAACATCAAACGCCTGATGGACATGGCCTGCTTCCGCGGTCTGCGTCACCGCAAGCACCTGCCGGTTCGTGGTCAGCGTACGC
>QFNK01000223.1 GCA_003240795.1 Micavibrio aeruginosavorus
GGATGTCGGAAACCTTCTGGCACGTTTCACCATGCTGCCGATGGATGAGGTCAAGCGCCTCTGCGCGCTGCAAGGCTCCGAAATCAACGAAGCCAAGAAAATCCTCGCGCATGAGGCAACCAAACTCTGCCGCGGCGAAGCCGAAGCACTGGCCGCCGCCGAAACCGCGCAGAAGGTTTTCGAACAAGGCGGCGTGGGCGGCGACCTGCCGTCCATCAATGTTGACAAAGCGGCACTCGACGGCGGCATCTCCGTCCTCGACCTGTTCGTGCAGGCCGGGCTCGCAGCATCGAAAGGCGAAGTCAAACGTCTGATCGAAGGCGGCGGCGCCAAGATCAACGATGTGGCTGTCACGGACATCACGGCGACCGCGTCTGCAAACGACCTGACACAGGACGGCTATATCAAGCTTTCGTCCGGCAAGAAAAAACACGCACTCGTCAAAACCGCCTAAAACAAAAATGCTGCCCGGGGCAGCGTTTTTTCTAGTTCAGCTTCTGCTTGGTAACGCCCATATTCTTCGCCGATCTTTCCGGCGCGTTCAGGACGTCTTTTGATTCTCCCTGCTTCTCTTTCACCGCGTTGTCGTTCGCGGGCGGCGCGTCGTCATCCGGTATCTTGCTTTCATATCCCCCCTCGAACAGGATGCGGCGCAGAATACCGGGCGCGAGTACGGACAGCGGATTGATGCTTACGCTCGGATCGCTACTCGGCCCCTTCATCGTATAGGTCGCCGCGATCAATCCCGTGCTACCGCCGAGGATATTTCCCACCAGCGGAATTTTTGACAGGATGGAATTGACCTCCGTCATCGGGATGATCGTTCCCGCAATATCCGTCGTCTTCTTGCCACGGTCCAGAACACCGGAGAACGTCAGGCCGACCCCTGATCCGGACGTTTTTCCGTCCTTGATGATCAACAAATTCCCCGCCTCGCGGAAACGCCATTCAAAACCGGATTCCAGTTTTGCGAAAACAAGTCCTTCGTTGCCAAGCAACTGCTGTACGCCTGTCAGGCTCATCAGGCTCAAAAGGCTGGCCAGCGCGGGTGCCTTTACGACACGGACATCTTCCATCCGCATCGTACCCTTGATATCGCCGCGCAGGTTGTTTCCATCCGGTGCGCCATATATGCGAAGCTTTCCGCCCACCACATTATTGTAAAGGCCGAACGTGTTCAGAACAGCGCCCGCATCATCCGACCTCAAGCGGAACGTGCGCTTGCCCGTGGAATCGGGGCTGAATCGCACTATCAGCGGCGCCTTTCCGACGAGCGCGTCATATTCGATGCGCGTAATGTCGCCGTCATCGTCCATCTCCAGATAGCCTTTCGCGTTCTGGGCCGACTGGTCGTTCTTGCCCAGCATCCGGTCCGCCGTGACAGTGATATTCATCGGCATCTGCTTTTCTTTCTTGGGCGCGGCGACGGTTTTAGATGTTTCCGTTTCCGCCAGGAACGGTGCCAGGTCGAACACGCTTCCCTTCGCCTGCACTGCCATTACGCCGCTCTTGCTCACATCGAACGACGCGTTCATTTTCGTCTTTCCGATCGTCACATCGGGAAGCATTCCCTTGCTGAGGTCTGCCTGTTTCCCCGCGCGCGGCGCGAACGATATCTTCGCATCGCGCACTTTGAAATCCGCGCTTTCGATAGTCACGCCCGTCAGCTCTTTCAGGACGTCCTTTTTAAGCGACGCCTTCGCGCTCAGGCTGCCCGGCGCGCCCGCCTTCTTTTCAAACCTGAACGGCGTGATATGAACGGCCATGGGGGTCAGATCGCCTTTGACGTCCACATCCGCGTCGCCGCCGCCATAGCCCGTATAGATAACATCCACCGGCATCGTCCCGGTGATATACTGATCAAGATCGACACCGAAATGATTGCGCAATTCACGGTCCGCCGCCGTTTTCGCCTTGATCTGCATCGAATAAGGATGCCCCGCCTTCACGAAATACTGGTGCCATTCGGTCGTAACGTCACGCCCGGCGAGTTTCGCATTCCCCGTAACGCGGAAACCACCCTCCTCGGTCGCGAGTTGTAACGGCCCGCCCGTCAGCGGCAGTCCTTTCACCAATCCCGGAATCTCCAGCTGGTCGAGCGTTCCCTTGACCGATACCTTCACATCTTCCTTCGGAATATCCGCAATCGTCGGAAGGCCGACTTCCACCGTACCGGCAATCGTGCCCTTTACCTTTGCCGCGTCCAGCCCGATCTCCGCCGCGCCCATATTCACCGGCTCATCCGCGATGTAATCCAGCGCGGTGGACACCGGCCCGTTAATGTCCGCCTTCACGGTCACATATCCCGCGCCCGTTTTCATCAGGTCGATAACCTTCACATTCACGTTCGTGCCCTGAATATCGCCCAGTGTCGCGGTCGCCTCGGAAATCTCCAGAACCTCCGTCGCAAGGTCCAGACTGCCTTTCCCCTTAGCGTTTTTCGCCGGCATCAGGCTGTCATGATACTCGACCGTCGCGTCCTCGAACATGAAATCCAGCTTGAAGACAGGGACGTCATAGTCCCACACATCGACGTCTTTTTCCGCGTCATGTATTTTTGCGCCGGTTAATTCCATCGCCAGCAACGCGTCACGGAACGTTCCGCCCTGAATATTCCGGCCCAGCCATTTGAACGCCTGCCCGTCCTGCTCCGATTTCGGGAACAGCGGCGGAATTTTCGCAAGCTCCGCTTTCTCCACGCTGATCTGCAACGGAATGGACAGCGACGTCTCGCCGAAATCCGCCTCGCCCTTCCCGCTGAACGGGATATCGCCGACGACGCCGGAAATGTTGGAAACGCTGAGGGTCTGGTCGCCGCCTTTGTAATCCGCCTGCACCGCAAGGTCGCGCAGCGTGATCGGCGCATCATATTCCCCCGGCACCGAAATGCGGCCGTCCGGAATCCTCGCCTCGACGCGCGCGAATGTCGGCTTCATGTTTGTGTCAAAAGCCGCCTCCGCCGTACCGGAAAGATAGAAATCCTGCCCTGCCACCTCTTCGGGAAGCGGCAGCATGCGCGAAAGGATATAGGGGTTTGCACTCGCGATCTTGACCGCGCTGATGAAATCATCCGTCTTGTTGCGGTAAACCATATCGACGGACAGCGACGGCTCCTCCGGCGGCTGGGCAACGGCTTGCACCGTCTGCTCCTCCGGCTGCCCCCCCGTATGAACATCTTCCCTGTGCGGAAGCACGATACGCAGCGAGGACGCCACGCCCTCGCGCCTGCGCTCCATCACGAAATCCATATCGCGGACATCCCATGTTGTGCCGTACTGCTCATCCCGCACGACGACGCTGGCATTCATGATCTGGAACTTGTTGAGACGCCCCAGCACCTTCCCGCGCTTGCGATGCGCCATGTCCTTATATATCGCGGCAAGGCTCTGCTCCGGCGTCATGCCTTCCTTCTCGTCAGCCTCCTGCGGCACCTGCTTGTCCTTCACGAACAGGTCGAACGATCCGTCCCTTGCGCGCACAAGCTGCAATGCCGGAGATT
>QFNK01000224.1 GCA_003240795.1 Micavibrio aeruginosavorus
TGGAGTCCTTCCCGGACGCCGCCGAGATCTATGAAAAGATCAAGAACGAGTGCGCGAAGATCCGCTCCCTGCTGGGCGGTGAGTGCTATCTTTATTCCCTTTCCTTCAATGTGACGTCCATGCCGTCGCCGGAGCCTTTGCCGCCGCCGGAGCCGGGTAAAACACCGCCGATGCCGAAAATGATCGGCGAAGTTATTGGCCAGAGCGTGTTGCTTCTCTCCAAGGACTAATCCGAAACGATTATAAAAAGCCGCCTGTCCTTTGACCGGCGGCTTTTTCTTTTGGGACATTTGCTTCTCCACGAGAAAATTCTCGCCGCACGGCAGGTTTTATGGTTTAACCGCCCCGAAATAACAGGTGCGGCACAAATGCAGATCAGACTCGAAAAACTCGGCTTTTCCTATCAGGAACCTCTTTTCTCCGGCATTACGATGACGATTGCGGAAACGCACCGCGTCGGCGTGATCGGCAACAACGGCGCGGGGAAATCCACGCTGCTCAAATGCCTGACCGGCGAGGTCGAGCCTACGGAAGGCACGATCACGCGCCCGAAAAATATCCGGTTCGGGATTATCGAGCAGGACATCCCGCCGCATCTGCACAGCAAGACCCTGTACGATGTGATCCTTGAGGCGATGCCGGAAGAAGAACGCGACTACAACAGTTGGAAGGTGGATGTCGCGCTCGATACGTTCAAGGCGCCAACGGTTATTCACGGCAAGCCGGTCAAGGAACTTAGCGGCGGATGGCAGAGGCTCGCCCTGATCGCACGGACATGGATGGGGGAGCCGGATGCGCTCCTGCTTGACGAGCCGACAAACCACCTAGACCTTGAAAAGATCATGCTGCTCGAACAATGGCTCAACGAACAGGTGAGGGGCATTCCCATCCTGTGTATCAGTCACGACCGCAGCTTTCTCGACAACTGCACGAACACGACCTTGTTCGTGCGCCCGGCGCGGTCGGTCAGCTATCCGCATTCCTTCTCCCGCGCGAAGGAGCAACTGGTGCAGGACGACCGCGCCTTTGCCGCCCAGCGCGAAAAGGAATTGCGCGAGGTCGAGCGTCTTGAGAAAAGCGCGCATGAGCTTAAGCAGACGGGCGCGAACTTCCACAGCGATTCCGCCTCCAAGAAATCGGCACAGATGGCGAAACGCGCCGATGATTTGCGCACGCAGGTGATTGAAAGCCAGGTGGACGTCCGCCGCGACATCAAGCTGCCCAACAGCGGCGTTCATGCGAAACACCTTGTCGAGCTTAAGGACATTAACATCAATGCACCGGACGGCAGGCAGCTTCTCCATATCGAAAGGCTGGCCATTCCGAACGGTGAGCGCATCGTGCTTCTGGGGCTGAACGGCACCGGAAAGTCCACTCTTGTAAATGCCATTTATAAGGCCTTTGACAATCGCGAGCGCGCGAAGATGGACGGCATCACCATTACGCCAACGGCGAAGCTCGGCTATGTGGACCAGCATTTGTCGTCCCTGCCTATGAACCTGACGATGACGGAATATATCGCCGGTGAATTCCAGATGTCGCGGCAGAGCGTGATTGCAAAGCTGATCGAAACGGGTTTCCCGTTCGACCGTCAGGACCAGAAGATATCAAAGCTCAGCGGCGGCGAGCGGTCACGCCTTTACCTTCTGGCCCTTCGCCTTGCGGAGCCGAATTTCTACATTATGGACGAGCCTACGAACCACCTGGACATCGACGGGCAGGAGCAGCTGGAGGCCGAAATCCTTAAAAACGGCGCGGCCTGCGTGCTTGTTTCCCATGACCGGTCGTTTGTGGCCAATCTGGGCACCAAGTTCCTTTTGATTCAAAAGGGAAAACTCGTTGAGATTCCCGATCCCGAGGTGTTTTACAGCCAGATGGCCGCCTGATTGGTTTTTTAGTTGACGGACCCCGGGCTTTCATGGTTTAAAGCCCCCGACTTCCTGTCCAAGACTGCAAGGGGCTTCGGCTTAAAAAACCTGCACAGATGGTGAAAGACGAAACATACCGCTTCTGCTTAGCGCAGACGCATCGTTTTTATCATTGATAAGGTTTTGTTCAGGATGGCCGTAAAAAGCCATCTTTTTTATTTTGAAGGAAAAACAACATGGCAATGACCCGTGAACAAAAGAATGCTGAAGTCGCGGCGATGCAGGAGAAGTTCTCCAAGGCTGAAATCCTTATCCTTACTCAAAACAAGGGTTTGAATGCGAAAGCCACGAACGACCTCCGCGTTGCAGCCCGCGCCGCCGGTGTTGACTACCGTGTTTCCAAAAACACACTCGCGAAACTCGCGATCAAAGGCACGCCTTTCGAGGCACTCGCCGATATCGCAAAAGGCCCGACAGCCTATGTTACCGGAACAGATCCGGTTGCTACGGCAAAGGTTATCGCAGAATTCGCCAAGAAGAATGACAAGCTTGTCATCGTCGGCGGTAAATTCGGCGACATGGTTATGGATGCCGCCCAGGTCCAGGCTTTCTCGAAGCTTCCGACTATGGACGAAATCCGTGCACAACTCGTCGGCCTCGTCCAGGCTCCGGCACAGCAGATCGCTGCCGTGGTCAAGGCTTACGCCGAAAAAGACGGCGAAGTCGCATCTGCGGAATAACCCGATTTACAACACACAACTACAAATATTGCTTATCTAAAGGAGAACTAAAATGGCTGCTAATCTCGAAAAAATCGTTGACGATATGTCCGCTCTGACCGTTATGGAAGCGGTTAAGCTGAAAGAAATGCTGGAAGAAAAATGGGGCGTTACGGCGGCTGTTGCTGCTGCTCCTGCCGCTGCTGGCGGTGCTGCTCCTGCGGCTGAAGAGAAGACGGAATTCTCCGTTGTTCTCGTCGACGGCGGCGCAAACAAAATCAACGTCATCAAAGAAGTCCGCGCTATCACGGGTCTTGGCCTGAAAGAAGCGAAAGACCTCGTAGAAGGTGCACCGAAAGAAGTAAAAGGCGATGTTCCAAAAGCGGATGCCGACAAAATGAAAGCCCAGCTGGAAGCAGCAGGCGCGAAAGTCGAACTGAAGTAATTTCAGTCGCAACGCATCTACAAGAACCCCGGGTCAATGATCCGGGGTTTTTATTTGTATAAAAGCGTTTGTGATTACAAGGAAAAGCGTATAATTTCGTAATCCTACACGCACAGAAGGGATCACCGTGGCCTATAAGTTCCTGCAGAGCCGCATGTTCCATGTGGCCGAAACGGTTCGCAAAGATCCTGTCCTGAAATATGGCGTGGCTGTCGGGAGCTTTATTGTCGCAACGCTGCTCAGGTTCGCCGTTGATCCTTATCTTCCGCCGGGTTTTCCTTTTCTGACATTTTTTCCTGCTGTTATTCTTACGGGCTTTTTAGCCGGCACTGGTGCGGGCACTGTTTGCGCCGTTCTGTCAACGCTAGCGGCCTGGTACTGGTTTATCGAGCCTTTTAATACGTTCGGCTTAGGATACCAAAGCTTCGTTGCAATATTGTTTTTCGTTACGGTAGCCGCGGTTGAC
>QFNK01000225.1 GCA_003240795.1 Micavibrio aeruginosavorus
CACCGTGGACGACGCGCCGCCCGTGTCGGCGCGCGAGAGCCGCGTGATGCAATTCGCCCTCTGGGACGGCAAGTCCGACCTTGTGAAAGGGGAATTCGGCATCTATGTTCCAAAAGAGAAAGTCATTGTCGAGCCCGATATCCTGATCATTCCGTTTCTGGCGTTTGACCGCAAGGGACACAGGCTCGGCCGCGGGGCCGGGCACTACGACAACACACTGGCGGCGCTCCGCGCAAAGAAAGACATACTTGCCGTCGGTATCGGCTATGCGGAGCAGGCGGTGCTGTTCAATCTTCCGGCGGAGGACCATGACCAGCCGCTCGATATAATAATAACGCCAAAAGGCGTTCATGATTTCAGGGGAATATAAGAGATGAAACTATTGTTTGTTGGCGATGTTTTGGGACGCTCGGGACGCGACGCGGTTGTGAAGCATCTGCCAGAACTGAAGAAAAAGCTGAAAATAGACGTTGCCGTCGTCAACGGCGAAAACGCGGCGCACGGCGTCGGCATCACCGAGACGATCTGCAAGGAGCTGTACGAGGCAGGCGCGGACTGCATCACCACCGGAAACCATGTGTGGGACCAGAGGGAGATCATTCCTTACATCGCCCGCGACCCGAAACTCCTGCGCCCCTGTAATTTTCCCGAAGGCACGGTCGGAGGCGGCCATTACCTGCATACGGCGGACGATGGCCGGAAAATTCTGATCGTCAACGCCATGGCGCGTCTTTTTATGGATTCAATCGACTGCCCGTTCAAGGCAATGGATGCGATTTTAAAGGAATACCGTCTCGGTAAAAATGTCGACGCGATCTTTGTTGATTTCCACGGTGAGGCAACGTCCGAGAAAATGGCGTTCGGTCACTATCTGGACGGGCGCGTGACTGCCGTAGTCGGCACCCACACCCACATCCCGACGGGCGATGCCCAGATATTATCCGCCGGTACGGGATACCAGACGGATGCAGGTATGACGGGTGACTATAATTCCGTCATAGGCGTGAAAAAAGAAGTGCCGATCCACCGTTTCGTCAAGCATACCCCGACCGAGCGCATGAGCCCCGCCGACGGGGAAGCCACACTCTGCGGCACCTATATTGAAACAGGCGCAAAGGGCGAATGCATAAGGATAGAGCCGGTTATTGTCGGCCCCCGCTTGCACAACCGCATCCCGGCGGTGTAAAAAGCAGCGGCAATATACGGAGTTTAAAATGGCAGGTCATTCCAAGTTCAAGAACATTCAGCACCGCAAGGGCGCGCAGGACGCAAAACGCGCCAAGGTTTTCACGAAAATCGGCCGCGAAATCATCGTTGCCGCAAAGCTGAGCGGCCCTGATCCCGCTGCAAACCCGCGCCTCCGCGCCGCGATCATGGCGGGCCGCGCCGTGAACATGCCGAATGAACGCATCAAGCGCGCGATCGATTCCGCAACGGGCGCAGGCGCAACCGAAAGCTACGAAAACATCCGCTATGAAGGCTATGGCCCGGGCGGTGTGGCAATCATCGTCGAAACGCTGACCGACAACCGCAACCGGACGGTGGGCGAGGTGCGGTCCTATTTCAGCAAGCTTGGCGGCGTGCTGGGGGAGACGAATTCCGTGTCCTTCATGTTCGATCATGTCGGCGAAATCATCTATCCGGCGTCGAAGGCAAGTGCCGACGCCATGTTCGAGGCAGCGGTCGAGGCCGGCGCCGACAATGTCGAGAGCAGCGAAGATTCCCATGAAATCACCTGTGCCACAAACGATCTGGCCGCCGTCCGCGATGCGCTGATCGAAAAATACGGGGAGCCGGAAAAATCCGGTTTCGTCTGGAAATCCAACGTCAACGCGGACGTGGATGAGGAAACGGCGAAAACGATTTTAAAACTGATCGACATGCTCGAAGACAATGACGATGTTCAGGCCGTCTACACCAACTTCAACGTCAGTGACGACGTCATGGAACGGTTGATGGCGTAAAATTTTGCGCCAAAACCGTTTCCCTTTTGTTCATGCGGATGATACCTTTTACGCATGAGAATATTGGGAATCGATCCGGGATTGCAAAAGACAGGTTGGGGCGTGATAGAGGCGGTGGACAATCGCCTTTCTTTCATCACATGCGGCCTTATCAAGACTGACTCAGACCTCACACTGGCGGAGCGCCTGTGCCAGATCGACGTCGGTATGCAGGAAGTCATCAGCGCGATGAAGCCTGACGAGGCCGCCATCGAAGAAACCTTCATGAACAACAACGCGGCCAGCGCCCTGAAACTCGGCTGCGCGCGCGGCGTTGCCATGGTCGTTCCCGCGCGCTTCGGCATATCGGTCAGCGAATATGCTGCCAACCTTGTGAAAAAGTCCGTGGTCGGCACAGGGCATGCGACAAAAGATCAGGTTGAAATGATGGTACGCACATTGATTCCGACCTATGGCAAAACTCTCGGCGCGGATGAGGCGGATGCCCTTGCCATCGCCATATGCCACGCCCACCACGCAACAACGCGCAACCGTTTCGGCGCGATCATGGCGGGATTGAGCGCATGATCGGCAAGCTCTCCGGCATTATCGATTCATTTGGCGAAAACCATCTAATTCTGGATGTGAGCGGTGTTGGCTATCTTGTGCATTGTTCGCCGCGCACGATGCAGACGAGCGGCCAGACGGGCGACCCGCTTTCCCTTCTGATCGACACGCATGTACGCGAAGATGCGATCAGCCTGTACGGTTTCAAGGATGCCGCCGAGCAGCAATGGTTCCGGCTGCTCACCAGCGTTCAAGGTGTCGGCGCGCGCGTCGGTATGGCCATTCTCGGCGCCTGTCCGCCGGAGCGTCTGGGATTTGCGATTGCCTCGGGTGACAAAGCGGCCATACAGGCCGCGGATGGCGTGGGTCCGAAACTCGCGCTGCGCATCCTGACCGAACTGAAGGACAAGGCCGGGAAGATTGATCTGTCGGCGCCGCCAAAGCTTGAAACCAAAACGCCCGGCAAATCCCCTGCCGCCACGCCGGTGTCTGTCGATCAGGATGCAGTATCGGCGCTCGTCAATCTGGGCTATGCGAAAACCGATGCGTTTCAGGCGGTGTTATCCGCCAAGCAGAAGGCCAATGACAATGAAGCTTCGTCACTGTCCGATCTTATCCGTCTCGCGTTGAAGGAATTGAGCGCATGAGCAGCCATCCATCCTTAAGCGCTGCTCTGGCCGAAGGCGAGAAGATCGAAGAAACGCCGCTGCGCCCCGATAAACTGTCCGATTTCGTCGGGCAGAAAACCTTGCGCGAAAATTTGAAAGTGTTCATTGACGCCGCGCGCGGACGCGGCGATTCCATGGACCATGTGTTGTTTTTTGGCCCGCCGGGTCTCGGCAAAACAACGCTCGCACAAATTGTTGCCAAGGAACTGGGCGTCGGTTTTCGTGCCACAAGCGGCCCCGTCATAGCACGCGCAGGTGATCTTGCCGCCATCCTTACGAATCTTCAGCCGCACGATGTGCTGTTCATCGATGA
>QFNK01000226.1 GCA_003240795.1 Micavibrio aeruginosavorus
AATTGCCCAAAATCCGCCCCTCTTATATATAGAAAGAATGTTCAAAGATGCCTTTACAAAGCTCGACCAAAAACAGTCCGCGGAATTGATCGAAAAGCTGGGCCCGCATTTCGATGCGCCGTTTGATGCGGCAAGAACCAGCGTCATGATCCATGACGTTGCATTCTATCCGGGATACACGCTCGCCGAACTTTCAAGGCACGACCAGAATCCGCCCGTGATGCGCGCCGCGGTTTACAACGAGGCTGGCGAGGTCGAGGTTTTAAACTGGACGAATGAGCCGATCTACCGCCTGAACAAAAACGCGCCCCTGACCCTAACACCGGACAGCGCGCCGGATTATATCCGCTTTTTCTTCCATTACGTGCGCGGCAGCCACGGACGCTTTACCGTGATCGACAGTGTGGATGACATAGACTGGCGCGAAGAACCCGCCGCCGCAGGACGCAAGGCGCTGGGCCGCATGATCGAGCCGCTCCGCCTGAAATCCCGTGAGAAAGACGGAACGCGTATCTTTACGCTCTGCTTTATTTTCAAGGATTCCCTGTTCAGCGCCGAAGCGCATATATCGCCCGACGGGCAAGTCGCGCTTCACAATGAAGAACTGCTCGTCGAGGATATTCCTGTCGCCGACGACGTGTTCGGCCAGTAACACTTTTTTAATTTCCCGTTAACCGCTTTTAAAGGCAACCGTGATGTAAATCGCGGTTCCTTTTGCTTTGCCTGTCCGCGTCCGCGGGTAGGGTTTGGTTAATCATTTTATTCTAATAATGGGCATTAGGGACAAGGCGTCTGGGGGACGCATAATATTTTTGAAGAGTGATCAGGAGCATGAAAAAGACCACAGACGAAGGGAAAAAACATACAGGAAAAGGTGCAAAGCGCCGCGTATGTTTTATGGCCTATACGCTGAACAACACGCAGCCGGTTATCTGCACACTTGTTTCAGACCAACCATATTTCTACATGGAAGACGAACAGCTTCCTGAAGAAGACGATATTCTCGGCCTCGAAGAATATGCGGATTTTGACCGCGATATGGCCGAACTCCAGAAAAAACTGGCCGCGTTCGAGCGCCTTTCCAACACGTGTGAGCGCGATCCGCTGACGCGCATCGAAGACATGACATCCGCGATCCGTGAAATCACGGGCGTAAAAGCGCAGGCGGAAAAAATGCTGCAGGCAGCAGACGCGATCGCCACTGCACTTTCAAAGAGCCGCATGGGCAAAGCCCTGCTGGATTTTGCACACGACCATAATGTGATGATCGTGGAAAGCGATCAGGTTGAAACCGCGCAATATGACCGCGATGCCGGAAAAATCTTTATCCATCCGCAGACGGGCGAACATGAAATGTTCCTGCTCGCCGCACGTGAACTGCGCCGCCACTGGCAGCACAGAAAAGGCGTGATGATCCATCCGCTGACCTTCCATCCCGATCAGGCAATCCTGATCAACCGCGCGCAGGAAGCGGACCTCACCATCGCCATGGTCCGTGTTGCATGGGAACTACAGCTTGCAGGCCTGCGCGAGGTCTGGGATTTTGTCGAGCAATCGCCATTTGCCGATGTTGCCCGCGCCTTTGCCCGCGAAGCCTTCGTCGATTTCAGGTCCCTCATGACCGGAAAAGCGTCCAGCGCCGCGTTTGAAACGTGGTTCCTGTCGGAGCGCTGCCGCCATCAGGACAAAAAACTGATCCAGGCGATGCTTGCCGACCATCAGGGTTATGTCTTCAGCAGTATGGAAGCGTCCAAAAACGTCTCCATGGAGCTGATCAGCAAGCTGGGTCTTCAGCCGTTCGGCAAAAATTACCTGGCACCTTATGCCCAGACAATCCTGGACGACCCCATCTTTATGGAAGTCCGGGACAGGTCGAACGCGAATTTCCTGTGGTTTATCAAGTTCGAACGCTCGTTCAACGAAGCGGAACAGGCCTTGCAAAGTGAGACGGGTTCTCAAGGTCCGGATGTTCTTCCGGCCCAAACCCCGACACAGGCAGGCCAGCATGACTCACGCACAGGCAACAACATTGTTTCGCTCAGCACCTATGGAGTTATCCACAAGGGCAATGGCCGCAAACGCGCAAATCTTGACGATGCAGCCGACAAAGCAAATGTCATTTGTATCCCGTTCGGGAACGGTAGGCAGGCCTAAAGAGTTTATCCTTGCAGGGGATGCGTCCGCATCCCTTCGCAACACCGGGTTCGAGGAGTTGAAAGACGTGAAATCCACACGTTTTGAACGTAAAAATCAGCATAGAAAAAGCCGCCGCGCAGACGGCGGCGACATCGCGCCTTACCGCAGTGTGAGCCGCGAGGAAGTTTTGTGCAATCCGGTCCTGCTTGGCAACGTCAAGTTCGACCACATCAGATCTTTCCAGAATCTGGAAGCCTATCCGCATGTTTTCGAAAGCGATCTCGACGTCCTTCAATGGGCGTGCGCGATGACGGGTGAGAGCCCAACGGCCAGAATGCTCCTGAAAGAGGCGCAGGAAGACGGCTGGGCCATCGCGCTGGACGACCTGTCGCAGGACGGCTACGCCATCGATGCCGAAACGCAGAGCGTCCTGATCGACCATTTCGGCATGACGGCACCCGCCATCGGCAAGAGCGCGCATTTCCGCCACGCCATGCTGGTCAATTTCATCAAGGCTCTGCGCCAGCTCTGGCACGATCGCCGCAACACGAATATGTATGCAAGCCACCGCCCCGACGCGATTATCCAGCTGGAACGCGCCCGCGCAGCAGACTGCGAAACCATTGCGATCCTGGCCGGATGGGAACTTCGCGCGGCGGGACACAGCGATTTCTGGCGCTATCTGATCGGCTCCTCCATCGGCGATATGGCGATTGCCTTTACGCAAAAAAATGAAACCGACCCGACGGGCTTTTATGACGGCTCCGTCCTGACGCGCACCTTCTGTGAATGGTATGCGGATGAAACGCGGGTCGGCGCAACTGATACCGCGACGCTGGAATATATGGATGAACTGATGGCGGATGCGAACGGCAAACCGGCTTTCGGGAAAAATTCCGTGTCGTCCGCCGCTGTCGAACGCCTCTCCGCGCTTCCCAAGGACCGCGCCTATCTGGAGGGCATGGGCAACAATATCTGCGTCGACCCGCATTTCGTGCGGATGCGCGATACGATCAACGAGGCGCACCTCTCGCAGATCATCTATGACACGCAGGTTGTCCGCGTCGAGGGCGTACCGTTCCGCGACCCGCGCCTGGCCCGCCTGATTTTCCCGGAAAACAAGGTCAAAGTCACCGAATAGACCCTCGCATCGCGGGTTTCCATGCGCTAAGATCGCTCCTGTAAAAAGGGAGTAAGATATGGCGTTCATCCGCGCCGCCGTCATAGGCTATCCAGTCAAACACAGCAAAAGTCCGTTGATCCACAATCACTGGATCGAAACGCACGGGCTGTCCGGCGAGTATGGCCGCGTCGAAATCGCGCCGGAAGAATTGCGCGAGCGAATTGCGAATAT
>QFNK01000227.1 GCA_003240795.1 Micavibrio aeruginosavorus
TTCGATCCTACGGGAGGAAGAATTCTGATCGATAATGACGACATACGTACGCTGTCCGTAGAATCTCTGCGCCGGAACATCGCACTGGTATCGCAGGACATTACAATTTTCGATGATACCGTCTGGGCAAATATCGGCTATGGCCGCCAAGGAGCCTATCAGGACGAAATCATCAAGGCCGCCATCGCCGCAGAAGCGGACGAGTTTATCCGCCGCCTTCCGCAGGGGTATGACACACGCCTGGGTGAGGAGGGGCTTAAACTCTCCGGTGGCCAGCGCCAGCGCATCGCCATTGCGCGCGCCATGCTCCGCAACGCGCCGATCCTTCTGCTGGATGAAGCGACCTCCGCACTGGACAACGAGGCCGAGCGCGCCATTCAGCGCACGCTGGCCGAACTTCAGAAAGGGCGCACCACACTCGTTATCGCGCACAGGCTTTCGACCGTGCAGAATGCCGACCAGATATTGGTCATGGAAGATGGCCGTATCGTTGAACGCGGCCGTCACGATGACCTGCTCGGCCATGGCGGCGTCTATGCACGCATCCACGGGGCCGGTCTCCGCAGTTAGAAAAAGGACATGCCATGAAAGTATTTTTCGCCCTTACGCTGATGCTTTCTTTGTTGGCATTCGGAAACCAGTCTCATGCCGCAAGCTATGGCCGCGCGGCAGAAAGTCTTACCATCGTCACGGCGGGCGGCCAGACGCATAAATTCAAGGTGGAGCAGGCGCTGAACCCGCAGGAACAGGCAAAGGGCCTTATGTTCCGCACGCACATGGACGACGATGCCGGCATGCTGTTCGTTTTCAAGGATGTCGAAGAGCGCGGCTTCTGGATGCGAAACACGCTTATCCCGCTGGATATCATCTTTATCAAGAGCGACGGCACCATCAATCACATTCATGATAGCGCAAAGCCCAAAGACGAAACGCCGATCCCGTCAAAAGGCAAGGTTCAGTATGTTCTCGAGATAAACGGCGGCACGGCCAAAAAACTTGGCATACGTCCCGGCGACAAAGTGCGTCACATCTTTATCGGCAAATAGATTTTTGATTTTCTGGGAAAAGTGGTCGGGGTGGAGAGATTCGAACTCCCGGCCCTCTGGTCCCAAACCAGATGCGCTACCAGACTGCGCTACACCCCGACGAGGATGTTTCTTACAACAGGAGAGGTGGGTCGGCAAGTCAAAACATAAAATTTGGCTGGAAAATGAGTTATTTCTCCCTATAATCGGCGGCATGAAAGCGCGCATATACAGACCGTCCAAAAATACAATGCAATCCGGCCTCGGCAGAACGCAGAAATGGGTTCTGGAGGTTGAAGCCGAAACCCCAAGGGCGCCAGAGCCTTTGATGGGCTGGACGGCATCCGGCGACACGACAAACCAGATCCGCCTGCGCTTTGACAGCCGTGAGCAGGCAATCGCGTATGCCGAAGACAAGGGCATAGAATACACGGTGGATGTCGCGCACGACCGTAAGATAAAGCCGCAGAATTATGCGGATAATTTCCGCTACATCCCGCCAAAGGAAAATGCTACAAGCTGAACTGCCTTGCGCGCCCGTAGCTCAACTGGATAGAGCACCTGCCTTCTAAGCAGGGGGTTACAGGTTCGATTCCTGTCGGGCGCGCCATCCTTTTAAAGCCCCTGTGAGGGGCTTTTTTCATGTTCATGGCATATGCAGAAAAAAAGATCCGGAGAACCGAGGTTCTCCGGACAAACGGCGGTAATAGAGGGTGTGTAAGAAATTTATACGGCAACATGACCTTGCATGCAAGTATTTATTTGAAAAAATATTGTATTTTTTGTTTATTCTACAATAGTTTAGCTATTACTATTTAAAAAAAGAAATAAAAGAGAAATAAGTATTTATTTAAAGTCTATATTGTTCGATCTATGTATTTTTATACTATAATTTACTTGAGATTTTTTCGTAATTTTTTATTCCATTACATTAACTTTGAAAAAACCAAAGTTGCGTGGGCGCACGCTGCCGCAAGTACTCTCAATACTTCTAATATGCCGGAGATATACTTAAATAAAGGGGCTGCTATGCAGAAAGCTCAACAGGCGTTCCGGATGATTCGTGACCCCATTCGCTCCATGATCCGTCATATATCGCCGAATCCTGCCCGCGTGCCTTGAAAAGGGCGAGGGCGACGGTGCAGGCCGTAACGCCGCTGCCGCAGCTGACGGCGATTTTAGCATCTTCGGCAATTTCCATGGCGCTGAACGTAGCCTCAAGCGTTTGCGGATCGAGAAGATGCCGCGTGTCCCTATCCATCAGGTTGCCGAAGGGAAGGTTTACGCTGCCGGGAATGTGGCCCGCACGCATGCCTGTACGGGGTTCGGGGAGCAAGCCGTCAAAACGTCCGGCAGGCCGCGCGTCTATAACCGTAACGGCGCCGGTTTCGAGGTTGTTGATCAGGTCTGTCTTGCTGACGATCAGCTCGCTGCGCAGTCTTGCTTCAAAATGTCCCGGCTCTGGCGAATCGCAGGCGCCGGAAACTGTACGGAAACCGCGTCTGGTCCATGATTCAAGGCCGCCCTCCAGGACATAGACATTTTCATGTCCGAATAGACGGAACATCCACCACGCGCGGGAGGAGGCCATATAAGCGCCGCTCTGGTCGTAGATGACCACATGATCCTTATTGGATACGCCCAGTGACGCGACGCAGGCGGCAAAAAAATCGGCATCCGGTACGGTATGCGGCAAGGCCGCTTCACGGTCCGCGATCGCATCGATATCGAAAAACTGCGCCTCGGGGATACGTTTGCCCAGAAACGCGTCAAAAGGGGACTGCATGCCGCCGGCAACTGAATAGCTGGCGTCCAGCACGCGGATATTCTTGTTCGCGCCCAGAAGATAATAAAGGTCTTCTGCGGATATCATGCCGTTGTAAGAAAAACGATCCATTCAGTCGAATCCTTTATGAAGATGGGCAACTATTAAAAGTATATATATTTTTCAATATATTCGACAAGCCATTCGGCGCCGAACCTAGATAAGTGATCTCTATCATAGTAAAGAGACTTTCCATCATGAATAGCATCACATATTTGTTTCTTACAAAAATATAGATAAGGCTCAAATATATCTGCGTTATTTCTTAATGCAGCGCTTTTCAACATGTTTTGTATCTTGGCATTTTCAATTTCGTATGCTGACTTTGTAGTAGTCATATTTATATCACGCTTGTAAACCAACGCTCGCGCCATTGCTGATGGTGCTTCTGAGTAGTTTACTCGAGGCACTTCGCCAATAAGTATGACTTTCTTGCCGGCTTTCGTGAGCTCTGCCGTCGTGTAATTAAGTCCTTTGTAAAAAGCTTGATAAGCGTCTTCTTCATTTTTGATCTCAGGATTCCGCTGCCACCAACGTATATACGCGCTCCAGCGAGCTACAATAATGATTGTTTTCAGGTTGTCAGTTTCAAGAATTTCTTTAAATACG
>QFNK01000228.1 GCA_003240795.1 Micavibrio aeruginosavorus
CCATCGCGGATTCGAATCCGGCCATGTCGACTTCGAGGCCTTTGGCGCGCAGTGCGTCCGCCGTCAGGTCAACGGGGAAGCCGTAAGTGTCATACAATTTGAACGCGACATCGCCGGAAAGTTTCTGGCCGCTGCCCAGATTTTCGGTTTCATCGTCGAGCATTTTGAGGCCGCGGTCGAGGGTTTTCTTGAAACGCGTCTCCTCGTTCTTCAGCGTTTCGACGATCAGGCTCTCCGCGCGTTTTAATTCGGGATACGCCTCACCCATCATCGACATCAGCGTCGGGAAGAGTTTGTACATCAGCGGGTCCGTAGCTCCCAGCAGGTGCGCATGACGCATACCGCGGCGCATGATGCGGCGGAGGACGTAGCCGCGGCCTTCGTTGGACGGCATCACGCCATCGGCCAGAAGGAAGGACGCACAGCGCAGGTGATCCGCGATAACGCGGTGGCTTGGTGCCTGCGCACCATCCGGCGATACGCCCGTGAGGTCTGCGGAATGTTCGATAATCGAACGCAGAAGATCGATATCGTAGTTGGTGGTCTTGCCCTGCATCAGCGCGGACATACGCTCCAGCCCCATGCCGGTGTCGATGGATGGTTTCGGCAACGGCTTTCTGATATGGCCGCCATTGCCGTCAGGTTCCTGTTCGAACTGCATGAACACGAGGTTCCAGAATTCAAGGAAGCGATCGCCGTCTTCATCCGGCGAGCCCGGAGGACCGCCTGCGAGTTTGTCGCCCTGATCGTAGAAAATTTCGGAGCATGGACCGCACGGACCCGTGTCGCCCATCATCCAGAAATTGTCATTGGTCGGGATGCGGATGATTTTATTGTCAGGAAAGCCCGCAATCTTGCGCCACAACCCAGCGGCTTCTTCATCAGAGGTGTGAACAGTGACAAGGAGTTTATCGGGATTCATACCGTAAACTTTGGAGACCAGCTCCCATGCATAGCTGATCGCCTCTTCCTTGAAGTAATCGCCGAAAGAGAAGTTGCCGAGCATTTCGAAGAAGGTATGGTGGCGCGCGGTGTAGCCGACATTGTCTAGGTCGTTGTGCTTGCCGCCGGCGCGGACGGATTTCTGTGCTGTCGTCGCGCGCGTGTAGGGACGCTTTTCCGCGCCGGTAAAAACGTTCTTGAATTGCACCATGCCGGAGTTCGCGAACATAAGCGTCGGATCGTTCTGCGGCACCAGCGGCGAAGACGGCACATGTTCGTGCCCTTTGCCCATGAAGAATTTCAGGAATTCACTACGGATGTCATTGACCGTTCTCATTACACGACCCTATAAGTTTTTGTAAGGAAACCATTAATCCCAAAAAGGCGCGTTCATGCAAGACCTAGTTTCATTTGCAAACCATCTGGCCGATGAATCCGGCAAGGTTATTCGCGGCTATTTCCGCCAGCCCTTTGATGTGGAAACGAAAAGCGATGAGAGCCCGGTGACGGCCGCCGACAAAGGCGCCGAAGCGCGCCTGCGGGAGATTATCGAAGCACAAAGACCGGAAGACGGCATTCTGGGCGAGGAATACGGCCCGAAAGAAAGCCGGAACGGTTATACGTGGGTTCTGGACCCTATCGACGGGACGAAATCCTTTGTGATCGGGCGGCCGACCTTCGGTACGCTGATCGCGCTTTGCAAGGACGGGGTGCCGATATTGGGTGTGATCGACCAGCCGATCCTGAACGAGCGGTGGGTCGGTGATGGCAAGGTTACGTATTTTAACGGACAGGAAGCGCATACGCGCAAATGCCCTTCCCTGAAACAGGCGCGTGTCGCCTCCACTGCGCCCGCGCAACTGGCGGCGCCGAACGCGGACGGGCATTTGTGGCAGGCACTGGATGCGGCCTGTGCTTACACGGTCTGGGGCGGGGATTGTTATTCTTATGGGTTGCTGGCGAACGGCGGCCTAGATGCCGTCGTCGAAACCTGCCTTGCGCCGTATGATTATCTGGCGCTTGTTCCTGTGGTCACAGGCGCCGGCGGTTTTATGTCCGACTGGAACGGCAATCCCCTCACCCTGATAAATCACGATAAGTCAGGGCGAACGATCGCTATGGGGGATGCGTCTTTGAAGGATGATTTTCTGAAGATTATAAACGGCTAACGCGCGTCCGCGAATTTGAGAGCGCCCTTGTCGTAGGCGGCGTAACGCGCCCATTTTCCTTCCGCCAGTGCGACCATGGAATCGTTCGGCTGGTCGAACTTCATGCGGTAGATCCAGTAATTGGCCATCACGCGCTCGACATAGGTGCGGGTTTCAGCATACGGGATCGTTTCGATGAACAGCAGCGGATCGTTGATGTCGGCGCGTTCGGCCTTCCATTTCGCCAGAGTGCCGGGGCCAGCATTGTAGGCGATCGCCAGCGAGAAAAGATCCTGACCGACCTGCGGGCTGTTCAGGAGTTCCTCGACATATTTCTGGCCGAGGTCGAGGCTGATCTCCGGCGTTTTCAAAAGGCCACGGCCTTCGTTTGCCTGATAAATTTCGGTACGGGATACATGGGCAGCGGTGGCGGGCATCATCTGCATCAGGCCGGTTGCGCCGCTGCGTTTGTTTTCGGCCAGCGCATTGAAGCGTGATTCCTGACGCGCAATCGCATGGATCAGGGCGCGGTCGATACGGTATCCCTGATTTGGCGTCCACGGCATGGACGGATAGTAGCCGGCATCCGTAATGGTGTTCTGATCATAAGACAGCGCATGCGACAAGCGAAGGGTCAGAGACGGCAGGCGGCGGTCATAGGCATAGGCGAGAAGCGCGCGTTTGCGGGCGGCGTCGCCCTTTATATACAGGCTGCGGATTTCCGCTTCGGCGCGGGCGACTTCGCCTGCGGCCAGAAGGCGTTCGGCGCGAAGACCTGCGGTGCTGGTGATAATGGCGCGTTCATCGGCGGCAGACAGGCGCGGCGCCTCCCAGCTCAGGTCCATCTTACGGCCCAGCGCCTGCGTTGCGAGCAAACCGTAGAAGGTTTTCGGGTTGGATGCCGCTTTTTCGAGGAAATTGTTGGCACGGCGGTTGTGGCCGGCTTCTTTGTGGGCACGGGACGCCCAGTAGGACGCGGCGGACACCATCCAGCCTGTGGCATAAGGGGAGTTTGCCGCTACTTCAAAAGAAGACGCGGATTTTTCCTCATGCCCTTTGCGCCAGAGCGTCAGGCCGTGCACCCAGCCGGCCAGCGGCGCATAGGTTCCGGAGGAGCGCATGGCGGCACCGGACAGGCGTTCGGCGTCGTCCAGTTTTCCGGCATACAGATAACCCGATGCGATCAGGGCGCGGACGCGGTCTTTTTCAACGTCATCGAGATAAATCGTCGCCTTGCTTTCATTAAAGGTGCGGAGCGCGGCCGAGGGTTCGTAAATCTGGATGGAACGGCGGATCGAGGCAATCATCGCCGTTGCATCCGCATTCTGGTCATCCGTCCGTTTGAGGGCGGGTTTGTAGATCCTGCCC
>QFNK01000229.1 GCA_003240795.1 Micavibrio aeruginosavorus
CCCCGACTGTTCGCGGACGGTGAAAAACGCGCCTTCATGAAGAACAAGCTGGCCGAGCGCGACGAACGCCACAACCGTTACGGCAACACGCGCTATGTGCTGGAGCCGAACATCAAGGAAGGCAAAGGCGGCCTGCGCGATTACCAGACGCTGCTCTGGATCACCAACGTCCTTTACGGCGTAAAACGCATCGACGAGCTTGTCGGCCGCGGGATTATCACCGAACGCGAAGCCTATAAATTCCAGAAGTCGCACGACTTCCTCCTCACCGTGCGTTGCCACCTGCATGAAATTGCCGGACGCGCGGAAGAACGTATTCACTTCGATATCCAGCCCGACCTCGCCGATCGTCTCGGCTACAAAAGCCGCCATACCGGACGCGCGGTCGAGCGGTTCATGAAGCACTACTTCCTCGTCACGCGCGACATCGGCGACCTGACGCGCATTTTGTGCGCGGCGATCGAACATGACGACGCGTTGCAGCCGGAAAAACAAGGGACAAGCTTTCTGGGCTTTCAGCTGACCGACGGGCGGCTGTCGTTCGACAAGGGAAGAAACCTGCGATCGAACCCGGTGGACATGCTCCGCCTCTTCCACGTGTTCCAGCAGGACGGCCACGACATCCATCCCGCCGCGCTGAAGGACATATCCCGCAACCTGCGTTACATCAACGACACGGTGCGTGAAAACGAACAGGCGAACGATATTTTCATCGATATCCTGACAGCCGAGAAAAACACGGCCCTCACGTTGCGCCGCATGAACGAGGCAGGATTGCTCGGCCGTTTCATCCCCGATTTCGGGCGCATCATCGCGCTGACTCAATTCGACCGTTACCACTATTTCACGGTGGATGAACATATCATCAACTGCATCGACATCATGGACGACCTGCGCGCGGGGAAACTTGGCGACGATGCGCCCATTGCATCCGGCGTCGCAAAAACCATCACGCAAAAACGCGCCCTTTACGTTGCGCTGTTCCTGCACGACATCTGCAAGGGACGCGGCGGGCGTCATGCCGAACTGGGCGCGGAACTGGCCTATACGCTCTGCCCCCGCTTCGGCCTGTCCGGTGAGGAAACCGATCTGGTCTCATGGCTGATACACGAACATCTTTTGATGTCCGACACGGCCTTCCGCCGCAACCTGAACGATCCGAAAACGATTGCAGACTTTTCCGCCCGCATCCGGACATCGGAGCGCCTCGACATGCTGTTCGCCCTTACTACGGTCGATATTATGGGCGTCGGCCCCGGCCGTTGGACGGCATGGAAGGCGCGCCTTCTTGAGGAGCTTTATGCGAAAACACGCGCTTTGATGGACGGCGAGGAACCCGGCATCGTCGAAAACATCCACGTGCCGGACGATCTGGCCGAAGGCGAAACCCGCGTCGATATCACAACGGATGAATCCCAGTCCGCCAGCGTCGTCATTGTCTATACGCCAGACCGCCGCGGCCTGTTCGCAACCCTGTCCGGCGCGCTGTCGGCGGAAGGCGCGAACATCATGCGCGCGCATATCAACACGCTGAACGGGCGGCTGGCCGTGGACCGGTTCGTGATCCAGAATGCCTCCGGCCTGCCTTTCCGTCAGGAGCGCCGTCAGGAAGACCTGCGCCAGACCATTCTTGCCGCGCTGGACGGCACACTGGATATCGAGGCAAGGATTGCCGCCTATCACAAGCCCATGACGCGCCAGGACGCCGTTTTCAACATCCCGCCGCGCATAAACCTCAACAACGAGGCAAGCGGCACCGACACGGTGGTGGAAATCGAAACCCGCGACCGCCACGGCCTTCTCCACGACATCGCCTGCGCCATGCGCGAGGAAGGGCTGGACATCCGCGCCGCCAAGATCAACACGCAAGGCCTGCGCGCCATCGACTCCTTCTACGTCCAGACCGCGAAACGCAAGAAACTGACCGACGCCAAGGCGCAGGAACGGCTGGTCATGCGCCTGTTCGAAACACTCGCAAAACCTTAAGCTTTGATAGTAAACAGAATACTGCGCGCGCAAAAAGTCGCGCGCTTGGGTCTTTTCTCTTGAAAAGCCCCTGTCGCCCCCTTATAAATCCTAGGCTCGCGGGCAGGTGGCGGAGTGGTTGAACGTACCGCACTCGAAATGCGGCATAGGCGCAAGTCTATCGGGGGTTCGAATCCCCCCCTGCCCGCCAACGTCACCAAGGATGTAGCCCCTGAGGAAGCGCTTTTTAGGAACAATTAGGTCATTGATTTACTTCGAGCATACCGCCTTCTCAAAGCTTCTAGTTCAGACTTATTACTTCTTCGAAAAAATCTTTCTGGCAATGAAAACATTTGCTCTAATCTTTCACGAACGTCAGCCCACCTTTTCTGTTTGGCAAAAAATATCGTAAGGGTATTGTAATAATAACAGATTTGAAATTCCTCAACATGATCTGTTTGAGCAGAAAAAGCCAAACACGCATCTATATATTTTTCAATTGAACTCCAACCACCAGTGGGACGATTTTCGTGGCGGAAATCCACTACGGCTTTCCAAGAATGCTTCTGTCTATTTCTTTCTTTTGGCCCATCTAAGAATCCCGTCTCCAACGCCATTGCCAAGCGATCCATAGAGTAGACCGCGTTATCCAAGAAGCGTGAGCTTGACTCGATCGATAATACAAAATTGTCATTTATCCTGCTTGCTTCTACATACTCCCGCTGCCTCCTTAAATCAGCAATTTTTTGCATTGAAGTCACATGCAACTTTTTCAAAAAATTACGCCGTAAATTTTGATCTTCTATACTCAGCTCGCTAATGAACGCGCAAAATTTTTGAACGCGGATCAGCCACTCTTCTTTAAACACCTCATTCAATAGATTTAATTCTAATCGAATAGTTTTAGGGTCTGAATTATGCAGAACAAGAGCCTCACATAGCGCCAACGCCCTCACATACAGATATTTTTTAATGAGACAGATATCTTTTATGTCATAGAAGGCATGATGATATTCCCAAGATTGATTTGAATCCAATTCAGCGCCGCCACCCCAAGGATGAGGAATAAACGAAGCATTTATCGGCTTCCTACCAATCAAAGGATCGCTTGGCAAAGCTAAAAAATTGAAGCCTACAAAAGCTACCGGGGATTCATTCCCATCACTTTTCTTTAAAAGTTTTTTAGGAAGAGGAACATCGGCAAGCCTTATAATGTTATTAAGTACCCTAGAATGACTTGATTTAAATGGTAAGTTGCGATACACGCCACCACTAATTTTTTCTACAAGTCTGCCATAGCGCTTATCATGATATTTTTTAGTTATTGCCAGACAGATATCAGGCCGCCCTAGTTTGTAGCATAAGCATATAAAACGCTCCAAATCCGGCGCATCGAAAAGATCATTCCCTTTTCGTGCCAATAAATTCGAAAATTTTGTGCCATCACCGAAAAAAGATGCCGCCTTATCTACATTCCATTC
>QFNK01000230.1 GCA_003240795.1 Micavibrio aeruginosavorus
CGAAGTTATGCGCCAGCGCGAATTGTTGACGATCACGCGTGAAAACGTGGCCGAGCACATCGCCATCATGGGCATGATCGAAGAAGGCGTAAATGCCGGCCGTTCCACGGCTGCCGACCTTGAGCAGATCAAAGCCCGTATCGCGGCAGCCCGCGCACAGGAATCCACGGTTCGCCAGGCGCTCCGCAACGCTGAATCCTCCTATCTTCGCGAAGTCGGCGATATGCCGAAAGACCTCGTGATGCCGGCCGTTCCGGTCAACGCGCTGTCCGCAGACGTTGAAGCGGAAGTGAAGCAAGCTCTTGCCATGAGCCCGACGATCGATGTTCGTGAATCCGATATCGAAGTCGCTTTTGACGAGCTGGAAGGCACGAAATCCACGCTGTACCCACAGTTCGACCTGCAACTTGGCGCCCGTCAAGGACACAATGTTGCCGGTAACGATGGCCGCGACCGCAATGCGTCGGCTCTGGTCGTCATGAACTGGAACCTGTACCGCGGCGGCGGCGATGTTGCCCGTATCCGCGAGTTCAAACACCGTCACCAGCAGACGAAGGAAGAGCGCGCACAATCCGCCCGCGTCCTCGAGGATGACGTACGTCAGACATGGGCATCCATGGTTTCCGCCGGCGAGCGTGCGAAAGAATTCGCAAACCAAGCCGCGGCGAACGGTGAAGTTGTCCGTGCCTACAAAGATCAGTTCAATCTGGACCGCCGTACGCTTCTCGACGTACTGGACTCCCAGAACGAATTGTTCGTATCGCGTACAAACACGATCAACGCAGAATTCCTGGAAATCTTCTCGGTATTCCGTATTCTTGCCCTTAAAGGACAGTTGCTGCCGACGCTCGGCGTAGCTTACCCGCAAGAAAGCAAGCTTATCGAAGTTACGAACAAGCCTGAAGAAAAGTAAGCTTTTTTCCAACCCTAACAAGGTTTGACAAGTGAACAACAATGATTACGGTACGGGCGCGGGGAATTCCGCGCCCGGCTTTGCATCCTCGTCCCCGTCTTCCCCTGAACAGTCGCCCAATTCATGGCCGCTTGAGGCTGATCGCGTCGCGATACACGATCCGCTTGTCGATGCCCTGCGGATATTGGCCGGATATTATGGCAGACGTACATCGAACGCGTCGCTGACGGCCGGGCTTCCCGTGCCGCCGTCCGGCATTACACCGATGCTGTTCACGCGCGCCGCTGAACGTACGGGCCTGAACGCGCGCCTTTCCGAAAAATCCATCGAGGCCATGGCCATTGCGCCGAATCTTCCCTGCATTCTCGTTCTCGAAGAGGGACAAGCCTGCATTCTCTGGGAAGTACGCGAGCCGGGACGTACAGGCAAAATGTCCGCCAAGGCCGAACAGCGTAAAATCCATCCCGAGACGGAATTCCTGCTTCAATTCCCTGAAACGGAAGATGAGAAACAGCTCGTCAAACTCTCCGACCTGAAAACCGTTTACTCGGGGTATGCCTTCTATGTACGTCCGGTTGCCCGTGTCGATGAACGCGCGGGTCCTGCGGAGATTGAGACCGCCAAAGAATGGTTCTGGTCGGCTCTTTGGGAAAACAAGAAAATCTATGCGGAAGTCATTCTGGCCGCCGTAATGATCAACCTGTTCGCGATCGGCTCGTCGTTGTTCGTCATGAACGTGTATGACCGCGTTATCCCGAACAACGCGTACGAAACGCTCTGGGTGCTTGCGATCGGGGTGATGACGATCTATTTCTTCGACTTCCTGCTCAAAAACATGCGGGCGAAGTTCCTCGACCATGCCGGTAAAAAGGCGGACATCAAGATTTCCGGCCGTCTGTTCCAGCAGTTGATGGGCATGACGATGGCGTCGCGTCCGGCAAGTGCGGGCGTCATGGCCAGCCACATGCGCGAATTCGAATCCCTGCGCGACTTCTTTACGTCTGCATCGATGACGGTCCTGATCGACCTGCCGTTCGTGTTCCTGTTCATCCTGCTCGTCGCCATTATCGGCGGCCCTCTGGCGTTTATACCGCTGATGGCCATTCCGATCATCGTCGCGATCGGTTTCCTGATGCAGAAGCCTTTGGAGCGCATCACGAAACAGTCCATGATGGAAAGTGCGATTAAAAACGCGCTTCTGTTCGAAACCATTTCCGGTCTTGAGACAATCAAGGTGCAGGCCGCCGAAGGCCACACGCAGCGCAGCTGGGAAGAGCTGACGGAAAAAGCATCGCGCACGTCCGCGAAATCCAAGCAACTCAACGCCCTTGCCGTCAACATGGCGTCCTTCGTTCAGCAACTGGCCAGTGTTGCCGTTGTTATCGTCGGCGTTTACATGATTGCCAATGCCAAGCTGACGATGGGTGCGCTTGTCGCCTGCGTTATCCTGACGGGCCGTGCGATGGCGCCATTGTCACAGGTTGCCGCGCTTTTGACGCGTCTTCACCAGTCGAAGGAAGGGCTTGCACAGCTGAACGAGCTGATGAAGCGTCCTGTCGAGCGTCCTGCTGGCAAGCACTTCATCTCCATGCCGTCGGTGCGCGGTAAGGTCGAATTCCAGGATGTCATCTTCCACTATCCGGGGCAGGCCGTTCCTGCGCTTGACCGCGTCAATTTCGTGATCGAGCCGGGCGAGCATGTCGGCATCATCGGCGCCGTGGGTTCGGGTAAAACAACGCTGGAACGCCTGCTGATCAATCTTTATCAGCCTGACAGCGGGTCCATTCAACTGGACGGCACGGATGTCCGCCAGATCGATCCGGGCGACCTTCGCCGCAATGTCGGCGCCGTGCAGCAAAGCCCGCAGCTTTTCTACGGCTCCGTCCGCACGAACATCACCATGGGACATGAGACCGCACCTGACCGCGCCGTTCTGCGCGCCGCCGAACTGGCCGGCGTGACGGAATTCCTGCGCGATTCACAGGCGGGCCTCGACACGCAGGTCGGCGAGCGCGGTGAATCCCTCTCCGGCGGGCAGCGTCAGGCCGTTGCCATTGCGCGCGCGCTTCTCTACGATCCGCCTGTGCTGATCCTCGACGAGCCGACGGCATCCATGGACCCTGCGTCAGAAAACCGCCTGATGAAGCGTCTGCACCATGTTATCAAGGACCGCACAACGATCCTGATCACGCACAAGGGCTCGATGCTCAGCCTCGTCGACAAGATCATCCTGATCGACCGCGGCCGCGTCATTGCCTACGGCCCGCGCGACGAGATTATCCGCCGCCTGCAGAACCGCGAATTTGGAACCTCCGCCGAGAATACGGAAGGCTAAGCCATGAACAAACCGATTAAGACCATAAAAGGCACAGATCCCAACCTTGCTAAGGCGATGGCCGCGCAGATGGGAAACAGCGGCGCAGCCGCGGACAAAGCCATCGACAAGGAGCGCCAGGGATGGATGCAGGGCCAGCTGGACAAGGCCGTTGCCCATGCCGACCGCGTCCTCG
>QFNK01000231.1 GCA_003240795.1 Micavibrio aeruginosavorus
ACAAGAAGCAGTACGACCCGCGCGTCTGGCTTCGTGAAGGTGAAAAAGGCATCATCGCCCGCATGGACGAAGCCTTTGCAGACCTGCGCTCCGCAGGAAAATCGCTGGCTCAATAACCATCAAACCGTTGCCTCTAAAAAGGCAGCGGTTTTACTTTATTTTGTTGCAATTATTCTGACAAATATAATAGGTTCTCCCCAATCTCAGCAGATACGTACAGAGTTCCTAATTTATGACCCAATTACAAAAACACCAGAATCTTGGTTCCGAAATCCGTTCCATCAGCACGGTGTTCACAACAGGCGCGTACGGCGATCGTAATAAATGGGCAGGTTACGCATATGGTCGCCGCGAATCCGACGGCCGTAGGGTGCGTTGTAAATGGAATTGGGATCATGCCACCGGCATAACGACCATTTCATCCTACGGCGAGAAATCCGAATTCACTAAGGAAGAATGGTCTGTCATTTCCAATGCAAGAAATGAATACGATCAGAAAAAAGCATCCAATGCCATTCTCGATGCACGGAAGACTCAGCCAAAACCATAATCGCTTGGCGCATTTGCCGAACTGACATAAAATGCTCCCTGGATTTATATCTTGCGGGAGCATTTTTTATGGAAGCATTTGTCGTTGTCATCGCGTTTCTGGCGATCGTCATTATCGTTAAGGGTGTGAAGACCGTGCCGCAAGGCATGGAATACACGGTCGAGCGTTTTGGCCGTTATACAAAAACACTCAACCCCGGCCTGAACTTCATCGTTCCTATCGTTGACGGTATCGGCGCGAAGATCAGCATGATGGAAACGGTTCTCGACGTTCCTTCGCAAGAGGTGATCACGAAAGACAACGCTCTCGTCAAAGTAGATGGTGTCGTTTTCTATCAGGTGCTGGACTCCGCCAAGGCCGCCTATGAAGTGCGAAATCTTGAGAACGCGATCCTGAACCTGACCATGACAAACCTTCGTACCGTCATGGGCTCCATGACGCTGGATGAATTGCTGTCCGAGCGCGACCACATCAACTCCCGCCTTTTGTCGATCGTCGATGATGCGACCGCGCCGTGGGGCATCAAAGTCACCCGCATCGAAATCAAGGATATCGCGCCGCCGCGCGACCTCGTCGACTCCATGGCGCGCCAGATGAAGGCGGAGCGTGACAAACGCGCAACCGTTCTGGAAGCACAGGGATCACGCGAGGCGGCGATACTTCGCGCTGAGGGGGAAAAGCAGGCCGCGGTACTTGAGGCCGAGGGCCGCAAGGAAGCCGCTTTCCGCGATGCCGAAGCGCGTGAGCGTGCGGCGGAAGCGGAAGCGCGAGCCACACAAATGGTTTCGGAAGCCATCAATCACGGCAGCGTTCAGGCAGTGAATTACTTTATCGCTCAAAAATATGTCGACGCCCTGAAGGAGTTTGCGAGATCACCGAACCAGAAGACTGTCTTCATGCCACTTGAAACGACAGGCGTCATGGGCTCCATCGCCGGTATTACAGATCTGGTGCAAGATATTACAGCGAAGAAAGGCTAAGTCATGTCATTCATGGATGCGCTTGAATATTGGCACTGGCTGGTTTTCGGTCTGTTGTTGCTGGGGCTGGAGATATTGGTTTTCGGCGCGATATTTTTGTGGTTCGGGATCGCGGCCCTCTTTGTCGGCGCGCTTTTATTTATAGTTCCCGGCCTCATGTGGATGCCGCAGATCGCCATCTGGGCCGTACTCGCCGTGCTGGGCGCCTATGGGTGGCAATTATACCGTAAGAAAAATCCGTCCCTGCCCGCCTCACCCACGATGAACAAGCGGGGGGAGCAATATGTGGGCCGTCATTTTACGCTAACGAAAGATATTATAAACGGCACGGGTGAATTGCATGTCGACGACACGCGGTGGAAAATTTTCTGCCATCATGACCTTGCCGCCGGAACGAAAGTCAGGGTCTTGTCCGTAGAGGGCACCGCCCTGCGCGTCGAAGAATATATTTCCTGATCTATGTTCAAGACGCGCAAGGGCCTTCTGCTCATCATCCTGTTATTTTTGTTCGCAGGATACGGCTCGGGTCTTTCGGATATCCAAAAGCTGTTCTCGCCGCGTGAGCCGATTACCGTGTCAGAGCGAGCACGCATTCACATCCTTCAAGGGGATACCCGCGGCGGCGGTCATCAGTTTGCCGCCGGAAAACCGTGCAAGTCCGAATTTCCGGCCAGCTGGAACGCCAATGAAATTATCGAAGAAGTTGAAAAGATCGCGGCCAATGACTCTATAAACTGGAGACGGCAAAAGAACGGATATTATGTCGCAGAGCAAACAGTAGAAGACGGGACGCGTGTTCGTGTCGTGTTGAATGCGCGGCGTGACGATGTCGTTACGGCCTATCCTGTCAATGTTGCGCGCAATCCCTGCCCCATGCGCGTTCCGGCGAACGACAATTTTAACGAGTAGGACTTACTGACTGCGGCACTTGTAAATTGCAACGGCGGCGGTGCCATCATCAATCATGCCCAGTTGTCTTGCCGCGCTTTCGCTCACATCGATAACCCGTTCCTTGGCGAAACTGCCGCGGTCGTTCACGCGGACCAAAACGCTGCGCTGGTTACGCATATTGGTTACGCGTATGACAGTGCCGAACGGGAGGCTGGGATGCGCGGCGGAAAGTGTGTCGGGGTTAAAGATTTCCTCGCTCATTGTTTTGGAGCCTGCGAAACCGGGGCCGTACCAGCTGGCAACGCCTCGGCCTATCTCTTCCGCGCAGGTAGGTGCATGCGGGGATGCATAAGCGGGCACAATGGCAAGAATGCTTAGTGCAGAAAAAAGGCGCAAGGTCTTCAGGAGCATGTCCCAACCTTACGCCTTCATATCCGTTAAATCAAATTCTAGTTAGTTCGGGCAGCAATTCGCATACAGCGATACTTTTGCCTCGCCATCGTCCTTGAAGCCAAGGCGTTCGGCAAGCCCGCGGCTCGCATCCAGAATGCGGCCTTTTGCAAAGGGGCCCCTATCATTGATCTCAACCATCGTTTTGGTGTTGTATCCGTGGGCAACGACGCAAATTTCAGAATTCAGTCTAAGCGTTTTATGTGCCGCACTGATGCCGCCGGGGACAAATTCATCGCCGCTGGCAGTTTTGTTATAGTGGCGTTTTCCGTTCTTTTTACCACGGGCCATTTCCTCGCCATACCAAGACGCCGTTCCGGTTTGAATGAGTTTGCACTCCTGCGCCTGTGCAACTCCCGCTACACTCATACCGCATGCCAGTGCAAATGCACGGGACAGTTTTCCTCCAATAATCATCGACAACCTCTACTCTTTGTTTTGTAGTTAACGTTGTCGATTTTTTAATGTTGCAATGCGGCACGTATAGGGACTGAATGTCCCCATTTCTTGGTTATATTGTGGCGAAATGTGTCTTAGTGGGCCAAGGCCA
>QFNK01000232.1 GCA_003240795.1 Micavibrio aeruginosavorus
ACAGCGCGATCAGGAAGCCGAGGGAGGCCGGATCGATACGGTCGAACAGGAACGTGTTGCTCGGGCGGTTGCCGTCGAAGACGCGGGCGTTGTTGCCTTGGGCTTCCTCCAGCGTGCGTCCCTGCATCAGGGCCTGAGATTGCGCGAGCATGTTGTTCAGCAGCAGCTTGTGCTGATTGCCGACCGGATTGTGCGTTTCACGCGCGCCTATGAAATCGCAAGGAACAACGTCCGTTCCCTGATGGATCAGTTGGTAGAACGCATGTTGTCCGTTTGTGCCCGGTTCACCGAACAGGACGGGGCCGGTATCGTAGTTCGTAATGGTTTCGCCGGAACGGTTTACGCGTTTGCCGTTCGATTCCATGTCCATCTGTTGCAGGAAGGCGGGGAAGCGGTGAAGATATTGCTCGTAAGGCAGAACCGCGATGGAGCCCATATCCCAGAAGTTGCGATACCATATGCCAAACATCGCCATCAGGACGGGAATGTTCTTTTCCAGCGGCGCATTGCGGAAATGCGTGTCGGCGGCATACGCACCGTCCAGAAGTTTCCTGAAATTGTCGAAGCCGACTGCAAGGCAGATGGATAGACCGATCGCCGACCAGAGGGAGTAACGCCCGCCGACCCAGTCGCGGAACGGGAACATGTTGCTTTCTTCTATCCCGAACGCCTTTACAGCATCCGCATTCGTCGACAGGGCGCAGAAATGTTTTGCGACGGCGTTTTTATCGCCGAGTTTCTCCACCAGCCAGCTTTTCGCGGCGGCGGCATTCGCCATGGTTTCCTGTGTCGTGAAGGTCTTGGACGCAACGATAAACAGCGTTTCTTCCGCGTTTATCTTCTTGAGTGTTTCGGCGATGTGCGTGCCGTCGACGTTTGAGACAAAATGCATCTCGATGCCTGAAACTGTGTACGGCTTCAGCGCTTCGCATACCATATAGGGGCCGAGATCCGACCCGCCGATCCCGATATTGACGATGTGACGGAGTTTCTTGCCGGTGTGTCCCGTCCATGCGCCGGTATGGATGTCCTCGGTAAAGGCCTTCATTCTTTTCAAGACATCATGAATGAAAGGCACAACATTTTCGCCGTCAACGCGGATATCCGCATTTTCCGGCGTGCGAAGCGCGGTGTGAAGGACGGCACGGTTCTCGGTCACATTGATCTTTTCTCCCGTGAACATTTTCTCACGCCATTCCTCAAGGCCGGAGGCGCTGGCCAGTGCCAACAGTTTTTTGACCGTTTCCTCCGTAATCCGGTTTTTGGAAAAATCAAAAAGCAGGCCGGACGTTCTTATGTGGAATTTGTCGAAGCGGTTTTTATCCTGTTCGAACAATGCGCGCATGGATGTTCCCTGCAGCATTTCCTTGTGTGTGGCGAGAGCCGACCATTGGGGAAGGCTTGTCGGATTAACGGACATTGGGCAATTCCTTTACTATGACTGCGTCTTTTACGTTTTTCGGTTTACCGACCAGAACGACCGTCATGCGATCGGGTGATAGTACGCGTTCGGCAACGCGCTTTAGGTCGGCCTGTGTTACGGCGTTGATGTTGTCTTTGTACCGGTCAAGATAATCGATCGGGTAATCATTGTATTGCAGGCTGAGCGCCATCGATGCGATCTGATCCGTGGAGGTCATGGACAGCGGCATGGAGCCCGTGATGTAGGATTTTGCATCGGCGATTTCCTTATCGCCGACCGGCGTTTTTCGTAGGTCGTCCATCTGTGCCTTGATTATATCCACCATCTCCGCCGCGCTTTCATTTTTCGTCGAGGTGGAAATGTTCAGCATGTCCGCGCTGCGGTAATCCTGAATGCCGGAATAAATGCCGTACGTAAGCCCGCGCTTTTCACGGGCTTCCTCCATCAGGCGCGATCCAAAACCCGCGCCGCCGTAAATGTAATTCAGCACGCCAAGCGCGTAATAATCCTTGTCCGTATGATCGAAGGCGGGGAGTACGATTTCGATCATCGTTTGCGGGATATTCTGCTCATAGACGAAAGTCTTACCGGCGTTGGCGGCATCGGCGGGCGGAATGTCCGCGGTTTTCGCTTTTTCCGGCAGCTTTCCGAACATGATGTCCGCGGCCTGTCCTGCCTCTTTCGCCGTAATGTCTCCCGCCATTGCGACAAACAGGCGGTCGCGGGCGAGCATGTTCTTATGCGCGGCACGCAGATCGTCCGGCGTGATGTTTGTCAGGCTGGTCAGTGTGCCGCCATTGTTTTTGCCGTAGGTGTGATTTTCAAACGCGCGGTCATTGATAAGGCGCGCCGCGATCCAGTCCGGTTCCGACATGGAGGATTGGATGCGGGAAATGTTCGCGGCACGCATGCGGTCGACGGCCTCTACATCGAAGCGCGGCTGGTTCAGCGCAAGTGACGCAAGCTCGAACGCCCTCTGCTTGTTGCGGGACAATGACTTCAAATCGCCGCCGAACGTATCGCGTCCCGCGCTGAAGGAAAGCGTGATGGAATTGTCGCTCAAGGCCTGCTGGAATGCCTGGGAGTCAAGATCGCCGGCACCTTCGTCCATCGTGTTGGACAGCATGCGGGCAAGTCCTTGTTTTTCAACAGGGTCGCTGGCCGAGCCTGAATCCGCGAACAGGAACTTTACCGACATTACAGGCAGGGTGTGGTCTTCGACCAGCCACACCGTGATTCCGCCGGGGCTTGTTACTTCCTTGATGTCCAGAAAGCGTCCGTCTGCGGCCCTGGCGCGAAGGCCGAGGAACAGGATGATGGCGATAAGGACGATTATAAAGAGCGTTGCAAGCAGCGCCCATTTCTTGGGGCTTTTATCTTTGAACATCGCTTGCTCCTTCTTTTTTGTTCTGCATTTCCGACGCCGGAGCCAAGGGCAGCAGGTATCCTGTTACGGGCGGCCTGATCCACGGGTTTTGTGTATCGAGATATTTCTTTGCCGCAGCCTGCACGTCCGCCGCGGTTACTTTGGCAATTTCTTTCGGCCAGTTTTCAACGTCCTGCACCGTGCTGCCGGTTGTCAGGGCGTTGCCGAAAATCATGGCGGGGCCCTGCACACTGTCGCGGGCGAAGACGGCCTGATCGCGCAGGCGCTGAATCGCGCCTTTGACTTCCGCCGGCGTTACGCCGTTATCGATCACCTTGCGGATTTCCGCTTCCATCAATGCGCCGACTTCTTCCGGCGTAACACCTGCAGCTGGGGTGGCCGCCATCGTGATGCGCCCGTAATCCAGTGCGGTGCCGCTGTAATCAAAACCGACATTCGTCGCTTTTTTCTGCTCGACGACGAGGGATTTGTAAAAGCGCGTTGTCGGCGTTCCATCCATGATTTCGGCAAGGACTTCGAGAGCGCGGGCGTCCTTCTTCGCAAGGTGGTCGGCAGGCGCGATATACATCCTCTGGAAAA
>QFNK01000233.1 GCA_003240795.1 Micavibrio aeruginosavorus
GCCGTATTGAAGCCGTCGTCGGAAAAGCCTTTATGACGCAGGTGCATGAGAAGGAAGCGATGATGTCCGACCTTATGGGCACCTTGAAGGCCGCGTCCGCGGACATTCCGGCGCGCGTCAAAAGCTTGGTCGATGACAAGAAAAAATTGGAGCAGGAAGTCGCAAACCTGCGCCGTCAACTGGCAACAGGCGGCGGCGGTTCCTCCGCGAATGATGACATCAAGGATGTCGGCGGCGTGAAATTCCTCGCCAAAGTCCTTCCGGGTTTTCCGGCCAAGGACCTGAAACCGATGGCGGACGACATGACCAAAAAACTCGGCTCTGGTGTTGTGGCCCTGATCGCGACGGAGGAGGGGAAGGCCTCCATCGTCGTCGCCGTCACAAAAGATCTGACGGACAAGATCAGCGCCGTCGATTTGGTAAAAGCCGGCGCGGCCGCCCTCGGCGGCTCCGGTGGCGGCGGACGTCCTGATATGGCTCAGGCCGGCGGTCCGAATGCCGATGCCGCGAACGATGCTATCGTCCATATCGAAGGACAGATACGCGCTTAACCCGCAATCGCCAGAATTTGGAAATAAAATTGCGCTCATTTTTAAGAAATGAGCGCAATTTTTCTCTTTTAAACTCTAAAAGATATGAATATGCTAATTTACACTTGCTGTTTAAAGCAATTTGTGATTATGTAAAAATAACATAAAAATTAGCGATAAGAGAGGTAAAAATGCAACTTCCCGTAACGATGAAATTGGATCTGACTGAAAAATTCGGGGGAGCTGCAAGTGCCGATATGACCCAAAAAACGCCGCCGCTTTACGCCGTGACACAAAACGGTGTGACAATCGGCGATGATGTACCGGGCGGCGCCATTCAAAAGGCGGCAAAATTTATCGAGGAAGGGCAGCCCGGCCGTGCTTGGAGCCTGGTGCAGAGATATCAGTAACATTCAAAGATAAAATAAAAATCCCGCCATTGGCGGGATTTTTATTTGTCTGATTATCGAACGACCAGTTTTAAATAGTCCTTTTTCTTGCCGCTGTTTTCCAGGTGGATGTAACCGTCGTCCGCAGCAAGCTTGTCATGAATGCCTTTTGACATTTCCGTGTATTTCTCGACAACCTGCGTTTCATCACGGCTCAGCTTTCTATTCTGTGCCTGCGCGCGGTCTTTGAGGGCCCTGATATTCTCGAGATAGGTGTGCGTTGTTTCATAATCGTCAACCCACCCGCGCGGAATAACAACGGTTTCCGCCTTCTGCGTGCGGCCTTTGCCGATATCGATTTCCGTCTTGATCACAAGGCCGCGCCACTTGGTCTGCGTGGGTTTTTCAAAGAAATCCTCGACCGACAACACGTTGATCCCGCGTTCCAGATACTGTCTTCTGAAATCGACGGACATGATGGTGTCCTTGATGGTTTTCAGGGATTTCGGGTTGTCTATCAGAATGCGGCTGCGCGTTGCATCCGAGACTTGGAAAACGTCGCCGTCATAACGGGCAACCGCCTTTTCGATAAGGCGTTTCTTTTCTTTTGCAGGGCCGAGCACCGCACAATTGTCCGGGACGAGGTCAGCCTCTTTGCAAATGGCATCCGTAAATTTTTGATGGGGGGAACGCGCCATTTCGGCGTTTCGTAAGACCGTGTCTGCGTTTTTCTGGAGTGTTTCGTATGCGACCGGGCACTGTACCTCTGAAGTGGTACCGTCATGAACTAGCTTTGAGGATAAACGGAAAAGATTCCGTAACTCCATGAATGCTCCCTCCGCATATCACGTATGACAAGTAAGAAGGGTAACAAAAGAATCTTCTTATGTACAAGGATAAAATATTATTTTGTTCCTGCATTCTTGGGAAAAACCCGGGTTTGTTAAGGTTTGCGGCCATTTTTGCGCGGGGTTTTGTGGAAAACTTTGTATAAGTTTCATGATAAACATCTTGTCAGTCGGCAGGGGGGTAGCTATAAGGGGCGCACTTCTGACAACCACATTAAGAATTTATAGGGATACCATGGCGATCGAACGCACTTTTTCCATCCTGAAACCGGACGCTACGCGCCGCAACCTGACAGGCGCCATCAATGCGAAATTTGAAGAGGCGGGCCTTCGTATCGTTGCCCAGCGCCGCATCAAGATGTCCCAGGCCCAAGCCGAGAAATTCTACGAAATCCACAAAGAGCGTCCTTTTTACGGTGAGCTGGTCTCCTTCATGACGTCCGAACCGGTCGTGGTTCAGGTTCTTGAAGGCGAAAACGCCGTCGCGAAAAACCGCGAAGTCATGGGCGCAACAAACCCTGCGGATGCCGCTCCCGGCACGATCCGTAAGGAATTCGCCGTCTCCATCGGCGAAAACTCCGTCCACGGTTCCGACAGCCTTGAAAACGCGAAAATCGAAATCGCGCAGTTCTTCAAGGATGAAGAAATCACGGGCTAATATTTGCGGCTCAAAAATTCAGAAAGACGGGCGGTTTATCCGCCCGTTTTTTTTGCCTATTCGGAAATCCACTTTCCGAGTTCCTTGCGTGCGCGGCTGTTCGCATGCGGCAGGCGGCGTATCAATGCCGCGACATTGTCTTTCTGATTGGCTTTCGCGCCTGCTTCTATCTGCGCGGCAAAATCGCTGATTTCGACAAGGCCGAAATTGCCCGTCATGCCTTTTAACTCATGGGCGCGGGCATAGAGCGCCACAGGGTCGCTCTGCTGCACGGCTTTGCCCATCGCCTCTAATATTTCATCCGCCTTGTCGAACACTTCTTCAAGAAGCTGCATCAGCTGGTCTTTGCCAAGCGTCTGTTTCAGGCTGTCTAGCATTCCGGCATTAAACACGATGCCGGAATTTTCCTCCAGAGCCATGCCCGTATCCTGTGGGGCGAGGCCGCCGCCAAAGGATGTCTCATCCTTGACCGCCGGCTTTGTTGCTTTTGGCGCTTCTATAATCTCATCGGGGTCTGCAAGCTCTAATGTAACGCTGATATCGCTTAATGCATTGTCGCTCTGCTTCAGGGCGTCTCCGCCAAGCGCCTTGAATTCACGCTCGTGGCTTTTGTGCGAAATCTCCGCAATCGTGTATTTGAGCTTGTCCGCGTCGAGGGGTTTGGTCAGAAACCCGTTCATGCCGTCGGCAAGATAACGCTCCATATATTCTTTCCCGACATTTCCGGTCAGGGCGATGACGGGAATATTCGCTTTCTGCTGATTGGGATGATCGCGCAATAGCTTCGTGGCCTCGTTCCCGCTCATGCCAGGTAGTTCGATATCCATAAGGATAACATCGAAATTTTCTTTCTGAATGATCTCCAGCGCGCTTTCGGCCGACGATGTTGTTTTGACTTCGTGCTTGTCTAGCTCAAGGAAACTTCTGGCAACTTT
>QFNK01000234.1 GCA_003240795.1 Micavibrio aeruginosavorus
GATCGATGTCCTGCCAAGCCAAGGCGCAAACGTTTACGATATCCTGCGTCGCGACGTCCTCGTCATGACAAAGGATGCCGTTGACCAACTTACCGAACGACTGAAAGGCTAAGACAATGGCTGCGAAGAAAAAAGAAGAAGCAAAAGTTGCAGAGTGGATGTACTCCATCATCCGCACGCCAGTCGTCACGGAAAAATCCGCAGGCGGTTCTGAGTTCGGACAAGTAACGTTCAAAGTACCTGTTACGGCACGCAAGCCCGATATCAAAGCAGCGATCGAAGCGCTGTTCAAGGTTAAGGTCACGCGCGTTAACACGCTGATCCAGAAAGGCAAGACGAAATGCTTCAAAGGCGTCAAGGCTTTCCGCTCTGATGAGAAAAAAGCAATCGTTACGCTTGAAGAAGGCCAGACGATTGATGTTGGCACAGGTTTGTAAGATTTAAAGGATCTGAAAAATGGCATTGAAACAATTTAGACCGATTACGCCGGGTACACGCGGCCTGATCCTGATCGAGAGAGCGAACCTGCATAAGGGCGCTCCTGAGAAAAGCCTGACTGAAGGTAAGAAAAAGACCGGCGGACGCAACAACATGGGCCGCATCACAGCGTTCCAGCGCGGCGGTGGTCACAAGCAACGTTACCGTATCATCGACTGGAAACGTAAGAAGTTCGACGTCGAAGGCACGATCGCGCGTCTGGAATACGACCCGAACCGTACGGCGTTCATCGCGCTTGTCGAGTACACGGACGGCGAAAAAGCATATATCGTGGCGCCTCAGCGTCTGCAGGCCGGTGACAAGATCATCGCCGGTGAAAAGGCAGACATCAAGCCGGGCAACGCTATGATGCTGAAATCCATGCCTGTCGGTACGATCATCCACAATATCGAGATGAAGCCAGGCAAAGGCGCACAGCTGTGCCGTTCCGCCGGTACCTATGCTCAGCTGGTTGGCCGTGACCAAGGTTTCGCGCAGATCAAACTGGCCTCCGGCGAACTCCGCATCGTTCCGCAAGACTGCATGGCCACGGTTGGCGCTGTTTCCAACCCTGATCACATGAACCAGAACTTCGGTAAGGCCGGCCGTTCCCGTTGGAAAGGCATCCGCCCGAATGTTCGCGGCGTTGCCATGAACCCGGTTGACCACCCACACGGAGGCGGTGAAGGCCGTACTTCCGGAGGTCGTAACCCAGTTACGCCTTGGGGTAAACCGACGAAGGGTGCGAAGACCCGCAAAAACAAAAAGACGGATAAATTCATCATCCGTCGTAAGAAGAAATAAGGAGCTTAGAGTATGGCACGTTCAGTATGGAAAGGTCCGTTTATCGACCGCAGCCTTCTTAAGAAGGTTGAGGACGTTCGCGCGGCCGGCAAGAATGCGATCATTCAGACATGGTCCCGTCGCTCGACGATCCTTCCGCAAATGGTCGGTTTGACTTTCGGCGTTCACAACGGCAAAAAATTCATCCCGGTCCTGGTTTCCGACCAGATGATCGGTCACAAGCTCGGCGAATTCGCGCCGACGCGTGAATTTAAAGGCCACTCTGGCGGCGACAAAAAAGCAGCCGGTAAGAAGTAAGGAATAGAGGCTTATTATGGGACAAACCACAAACGAAAGACGCGTTAAGGATAACGAAGCCATGGCAATGGCCAAGTTCCTGCGCACCAGCCCGGGCAAACTGAACCTGGTTGCGGCTATGATCCGCGGCAAGGCAGCAGGTCGTGCCTTAACGGATCTGCAGTTCAGCAACCGCCGCATCGCGCAAGATGTCCGCAAGGTTCTTGCATCCGCCGTCGCCAACGCCGAAAACAACCACAACCTGGATGTTGACAAGCTGGTCGTCGCGGAAGCCTATGTCGGTAAGTCCGTTAAAATGCGCCGCTTCAATGCACGTGCCCGTGGCCGCGCCGCCCCGATCGAGAAGCACTTCTCGCGCCTGACGATCGTTGTTCGCGAAGGCGAGGCGAAAGCCGCACCTAAGAAGGCCGCTGTAAAAAAAGCCGCTGCGCCGAAAGCCGAAGCCGCTGAAAAACCTGCCGCTAAGAAAGCCGCAGCAAAAAAGCCAGCCGCTAAAAAAGCAGCAACGAAGCAGGACAAGGAATAGGAGCTCCTCATGGGTCAAAAAGTAAATCCAATCGGTCTGCGCGTCGGTATTAACCGTACATGGGACTCCCGCTGGTTCAAGGACCGTAAATATGCGGAAGCCCTGGTTCAGGATCTGGAACTGCGTAAGTATGTTCAAACGAAACTGAAAGCAGCCGGTATCTCGAAAGTTATCATCGAGCGCGCCGCGAAAAACACGAAAGTGACGGTCTACACGGCACGTCCAGGTGTTATCATCGGTAAAAAAGGTGCCGATATCGAAAAACTGCGTAAGGATCTGTCCGCACGCGCAGGTTCGGATGTCGCCCTGAACATCGTTGAAATCCGCAAGCCGGAAATCGATGCCCAGCTGGTAGCCGAAGGCGTTTGCCAACAGCTCGAGCGCCGCGTTTCCTTCCGCCGCGCCATGAAGCGCGCAACGCAAAGCGCGATGCGCCTCGGCGGTCAAGGTATCCGTATCAATGTTGCCGGCCGTCTCGGCGGTGCAGACATTGCCCGTACGGAATGGTACCGCGAGGGACGCGTTCCTCTGCACACACTCCGCGCTGACATGGATTACGGTTTTGCCGAAGCCCTGACAACGTACGGAATCATCGGCGTAAAAGTCTGGATTTACAAAGGCGATGTTATGGGGCATGACCCTATGGCCCGCGACAAGCGTCTGGGCGATAACGTCGGAACCGGCGGTCAGCCGCGCAATTCCTAAGGGAATTCAATATTTGAGCCGTAAATAATTTTTTAACTTACGGCTCAAATAACACTAGCAATCGCTCTTAATTGATTATATAGTCCGCCCGAATTTGTAAAAAATCACGGACTTTATAGTCGGATTTAGCCATATGGGAACTGGGGTCTAAAAGACTTTAAGCCTATGTGACAGCATTTTTTTTATTGTCGAAACGGAAGTTAAAACAATGTTGCAACCGAAGAAAACGAAATTCAGAAAAGCCCACAAGGGCCGTATCCATGGTGTGGCAAAAGGCGGGGCAACGCTCTCCTTTGGTGCCTTTGGCCTGAAGGCAATGGCGCCTGAGCGTATCACGGCCCGTCAGATCGAAGCGGCCCGCCGTACGATCGCCCGTGCCATGAAGCGTCAAGGTAAGGTCTGGATCCGTGTGTTCCCAGATGTTCCTGTTTCCAAGAAGCCTCTCGAAGTCCGTATGGGCTCCGGTAAAGGATCTCCGGAATTCTGGGTATGCCGCGTCAAGCCGGGCCGTATCCTGTTCGAACTGGACGGGGTTTCCCGC
>QFNK01000235.1 GCA_003240795.1 Micavibrio aeruginosavorus
AAGTTTTTGACAAGCGCTCTTGAAAGCAGCGTATGCGGCCGAATCGCTGGGCTTTCGGACGCTCCCGTTAACCTTTCTACCCAAACGTTGATGTGTGCATAATTATGTTATCCGGCGTTTGAAGAAGCTTTAACAAGCCTCTGTGTCCCTTTTTATGCGCGTTGCGAACACGAAAACCGCATTGCCATGAAACTTTCAGCAATCTAAATTTCCCTTCATTTACAATAATTTAGTATTTATTCAACTTTACCCGCGGAAGAATCTTTCGTTTTTTATGAAAAAACTATTGTGGCCCATATAATGTTATGGTAATTATCTCACCGTGTGGAACTAAAAACTTACTGTGTGTGGGAGTTACTAAAATGCTTATGACGCTTATCATCATGGCCGTGGCCGTGAACGGTGGACTTTATCTTGGAACGATCGCCTTCTCCGCGTACAAATTCGCGGAACTGGACAAAGCGATTTCCCTTTTTCAGAAAACAGGCATCGTCAACCTCGCCTAAGCAAAGGGAGGACGCGGCGCCTGCAATAAGAAGAAACCGCCCGGCGGGGGAGCCTGGGCGGTTCTCTTTTGTCTCTTTCGTTCCGCATTTTTTCACATCGGAAAAGCGCCTGAACGTGCGAACGCTGAAGACAGAGACATCCCATCGCAAAGACGGAACCGACAGGCATAAAATTGGCCGGAAAGCCTGTAAGCCGGGTTTTGTAATGCCTTGCGGCACCGACGACCATTCCTCTACGATCATTGTTGCCAATAACCTCTAGCAACCTACCCGGACCGCGGCACAGGAAACAATGTGCATATGCGGCCCCTATTTGGTCTTGCTTCGGATGGGGTTTGCCATGCCGTCCGTGTTACCACGTCCGCGGTGCGCTCTTACCGCACCGTTTCGCCCTTACCCGCCTTCGCCCTTTCGGGCTTCGTCGCGGCAAGCCGCGCTGAAGTTTGCACCGCAAACGAAAGCGGGCGGTTTGTTTTCTGTTGCACTTTCCGTCGGGTTGCCCCGCCCGGGTGTTACCCGGCATCCTGTTTCCGTGAAGCCCGGACTTTCCTCTCCCCTTGCGGGCAGCGGCCGTCCGGCTTTCCGGCCAGAGGCGCTTGTATCACGCGTGATCCGCAGGTTCAAGGAAATGCCCCGCCAGCAGGGCATAAAGCCGCAGGCGGGTCAGTTTGTCCGCCTCCCCCTGCTGTCCGGCGGTAAAGGTCTCGGGCGCGAAACGGCGTTGAAAAGCCACGATTTTATCGCGCAGCTTGACCCGCGGGTCATAGCCGAAATCATGGAGCGCGCGTTCGATATTGATGGCGGCGGCCTTGACCGCGTCCTCGTCCGACGGGTCGGGATAAACGCCGATGCCCTGCCGCGCAAGTTTCGGCCAGGGGAAGAGTTCGCCCGGGTCTTCTTTCCGCGCGGGCGCGATATCGGAATGTGCGAGAACGTCTTCATCCTCGATATTATGCCGCGCCATGATATCGCGGCAGAGGGCGATGACGGCGTCGATCTGCCCATCCGGAAAAGCGCGGTAGCCGTGCTCATGCCCCGGATTGACGATTTCGATGCCGATGGAATGCGCGTTCATGTCGGTTTCGCCGCGCCAGAAAGAATGACCTGCATGCCATGCGCGGTGCATTTCATCGACGTGGCGATAAATCGTGCCGTCTTCGTCAACCGTATAATGCGCGCTGACTTTCGCATCGGGATCGGTCAGGCGCGCGAGCGCGGCCTCCCCGCTTTTCATGCCCGTATAATGCAGGATCAGAAGCGATGGCGTTACGCCCTTGCGGTCGTCGAAATTCGGAGACGGCCTTTCGACGATGTTATTGTTCACGGCGGTCTTCCACAAGCGAGAGCAAGCCGAGGCCGATAATCCAGAAAAGGATGATTGTGAACATCCCCGCCTCCTGCGTGCCGTAAAAATGCGTCGCGGCACCAAAAGCCAGAGGCCCGACGAAAGCCACGGACTTGCCGGTAAAGGCATAGAGTCCGAAGGTCTGCGCCATCATACCGTGCGGCGCGAGTTTACCGGCCAGCGTGCGGCTTGCAGCCTGTACGGGGCCCATGAACAAACCCAGTGCCAACGCGCATTTCATGAACATGTCCTTGTCGTCCGTCATCAGGACGAGAACGCCGGTTATAATCAAACCAATAAGGGAAAGGACGATTGTCGGTTTGGATCCTATGCGGTCATCGAGGAATGAAAATGCCAGCGCCCCCAATCCCGCCGTCACATTGAGGCCGATGGCAAAGTAGAGGATCTCAACGAAATCCATCCCGTACACGCCGGCAGCATAAATGCCGCCGACCGTGAACAACGTGTTCAGGCCGTCGCGGTAGATGGCAGATGCCACAAGAAACTGCGCGATGTTTTTATGGTCGCGGATTTCGCGCAGGCTTCGGTACAATTGCGCGAGGCCGAGGCGCGCCGCCTGCCCCATGCGCATGGGAGAGCGCTCCACATCATGCGTGTAGACGAGCAGCGGTATCATGAAGATCAGGAACCAGACGGCGGTCAACGGGCCTGTAGCGCGGATATTGGCGCTGTCCATGCCGGAGACGCTGAACCACGGTTCCATGTCACCCACGCCGACAAGACCGAACAGCGCAATGGCGAGCGCGCCGAGACCGCCGAGATAGCCAACGCCCCAGCCCCATCCAGAGACGCGCCCCATCAGGTGTTTGGGTGCGATATGCGGCAGCATGGCGTTGTAGAAAACGATGGAAAGTTCGTAGCCGATATTGGCAACGATCACGCAGGTCAGGGTGAAAAGCACATTGGTTATGCCCGCCATAGGCTGCGCGAACCAGAGCATCGCGCTTGCGACCACGCAAAGCATCGAGAGCCAGAATATCCATTTCTTGCGCGCGCCCGAGTGGTCGGCGATGGACCCCAGCACGGGGCCGAGGATGGCGATACAGATACCGGAAATGGCGATGGCGTACCCCCACATGGCGGAGCCGTGCGTTTCATCGCCGATCATCCCGCGCGTGAAAAACACGCTGAACACGAATGTGATGATCACGGTCGAAAAGGCGCTGTTCGCCCAGTCGTACAGACACCATGCGAAAATGGATTTTTTTGCGCCCGGCGGCGCGAGGACTGGGCTCGGTTCGGTTTCGCTCATCGCTTGAAAGACTCCTTGGATAGCCCATATTAAAGGAAAGCCTACAGGAAGGAAACGCCATGACCCCGTCTATACAGAAGGATTTTCAGGACGATAGCCAGACCGTCGCCACGTTCGCGGGCGGGTGTTTCTGGTGCATCGAGGCGGAGTTCCGCCGCCTGCCCGGCGTTTTGTCCACCACATGCGGATATGAGGGCGGACAGACGGAAAACCCGACATAC
>QFNK01000236.1 GCA_003240795.1 Micavibrio aeruginosavorus
AAATGGTAGGGAGATGCTGCCCTCGCGGGTTTCCCTCGTAAATTTGCCAATCAAGAAGAGGTAAGAAATGGGAAAAGTAATTGGAATTGACCTTGGTACGACAAACTCCTGCGTCGCCGTCATGGACGGTAAGGAACCGCGGGTAATCGAAAACGCAGAAGGTGCGCGTACCACGCCTTCGATGATCGCCTTCTCCAAGGACGGAGAACGCCTCGTGGGCCAGCCGGCAAAACGCCAAGCGGTCACGAACCCTGAGAATACACTATACGCCGTAAAGCGTCTGATCGGCCGCCGTTATGAGGACGCCGAAGTTCAGAAGATGCTGAAAACGGCGCCTTTCAAAATCATCAAGGCCGACAATGGCGACGCGTGGGTCGAAGTGGACGGTGAGAAAAAATCACCAGCGCAGATCTCCGCAATGGTTCTGCAGAAAATGAAGGAAACGGCGGAAAGCTTCCTCGGCGAAAAAGTCGATCAGGCTGTCATCACCGTTCCGGCATACTTCAACGACTCCCAGCGTCAGGCGACGAAAGACGCCGGTAAGATCGCCGGACTCGAAGTCCTGCGTATTATCAACGAGCCGACGGCCGCTGCACTCGCCTACGGTCTGGACAAGAAAGCTTCCGGCACCATCGTCGTATACGACCTTGGCGGCGGTACGTTCGACGTCTCCGTTCTCGAAATCGGTGACGGCGTATTCGAAGTTAAATCCACCAACGGCGACACGTTCCTTGGCGGGGAAGACTTTGACGACCGCATCATCCACTACCTCGCGGACGAGTTTAAAAAAGAACAATCGATCGACCTGCGCAATGACAAGCTCGCGCTCCAGCGTCTGAAAGAAGCGGCTGAAAAAGCGAAGATCGAATTGTCTTCTGCGCAGAGCACGGACGTCAACCTGCCGTTTATCACGGCGGATGCTTCCGGTCCGAAACACCTGAACATCAAGATGACGCGTGCGAAGCTGGAAAGCCTCGTGGACGACCTCGTCAAGAAAACCATCGGCCCGGTCAAGGCCGCGTTGAAAGACGCCGGTCTGAAAGCCTCCGACATCGACGACGTCGTCATGGTCGGCGGTATGACGCGTATGCCGAAAATCGTTGAAACGGTGAAGGAATTCTTCGGCAAGGAACCGCACAAGGGCGTAAACCCTGATGAAGTTGTTGCCGATGGCGCGGCCATTCAGGGCGGTGTTCTGCAAGGCGACGTAAAGGACGTTCTCCTGCTAGACGTTACCCCGCTTTCGCTCGGTATCGAAACGCTCGGCGGCGTGTTCACACGCCTGATCGACCGCAACACGACCATCCCGACGAAGAAATCGCAGACCTTCTCTACGGCTGAGGACAACCAGTCCGCCGTGACGATCCGCGTTTTCCAAGGTGAACGTGAAATGGCGGCCGACAACAAAATGCTGGGCCAGTTCGACCTGGTCGGCATTCCGGCGGCGCCGCGCGGCGTGCCGCAGGTTGAGGTCACGTTCGACATCGACGCCAACGGTATCGTCCACGTGACGGCCAAGGACAAAGCCACAGGCAAGGAGCAGCAGATCCGCATCCAGGCCTCCGGCGGCCTGTCCGACGCCGACATCGAGAAAATGGTCAAGGACGCCGAAACCAACGCCGAAGGCGACAAGAAGAAGCGCGAGCTGATCGACGCAAAGAACCAGGCCGAAGGCATGATCCACCAGACGGAAAAATCGATCGCCGAACTCGGCGCATCCGTTCCGGAAGCAGAGAAAAAAGCCGCGCAGGACGCGATCGAAGATCTCCGCAACGCTCTGGAAGGCGAAGACAAGGCCGCGATCGAAACCAAAACCACCGCCCTTATGCAGGCAAGCATGAAGATCGGTGAGATCGCCTACCGCAAGGCGCAGGAAGATCAGGCCGGAACGCCTGACAGCGAAGCGCCGAATACGTCCGCGCCCAAAGGCGGCGACGACGTGATCGACGCCGACTTCACCGAAGTCGATGACGACAAGAAAAACTAATCCTTAACGAAAATACACGCTCCCCCCGCTTTTGCGGGGGGACGAATTTTAACGCGAAGACAATCACATCTTTCGTTCGGCTTAGGATGACAGTAGAATAGAGACCATGGCACAGGATTATTACGAAACACTGGGTGTGAACAACAAGGCGTCGGCGGAGGAAATCAAAAAAGCCTACCGCAAACTGGCGATGAAATATCACCCCGACCAGAACAAGGACGACAAGGCCGCAGAGGCCCGCTTCAAGGAAATCAACGAAGCGTATGACGTTCTGAAGGATGAACAGAAACGCGCCGCATACGACCGCTTCGGCAAAGCCGCCTTCGAAGGCGGCGGCATGGGCGGCGCTGGCGGATTCGCCGGCGGCGGCGCAGGGTTCGGCTCCGCCTTCTCCGATATCTTTGAAGACATGTTCGGCGACATGATGGGCGCCCGCGCCCGTGCAGGCAATGCCAGCATGCGCGGCTCCGACATTCAATACACGCTGGAAATCTCGCTGGAAGAAGCCTTCAACGGCAAGGAAGTCACCGTCAAAATTCCGGTCAACGACACCTGCGACAAATGCGAAGGCGCCGGCACCGAAGACGGCAAAGGCGCGGAAGAATGCTCGACCTGCTCCGGCTCCGGCCGCATGCGCGCACAGCAGGGCTTTTTCACCATCGAACGCACCTGCTCCACCTGCGGCGGCACGGGCTCCGTCATTCGCGACCCGTGTAAGAAATGCAGCGGATCGGGACGCATCCGCAAGGAAAAGAGCCTGAAAATACAAATCCCCAAAGGCATCGACTCCGGCCGCCGCATCAGGCTGTCGGGTGAAGGCGAAGCCGGCGTTCGCGGGGGCCCCGCGGGTGATCTATATGTGCTTATTGCCATCAAACCGCACAAGCTGTTCCGCCGTGACGCGGCGAACCTGTATTGCCGCGTACCGATTCCGATGACGACGGCGTCTCTGGGCGGGGAAATACAAGTGCCTTCCATCGACGGATCGCGCAACAATGTCAAGGTTCCGCCGGGAACGCAGACGGGGCAGCAGTTCCGCCTGAAAGGAAAAGGCATGAACATCATGCGTTCCGAATCTTTCGGCGACCTTTATATCGAAATCTTCGTCGAAACGCCGGTCAACCTGAACAGCAAGCAGAAAGACCTCATGAAGAAGCTGGCAGACGATCTGGGCAGCGACGATAAAGGCGGCCACTCGCCCGAATCCTCCGGCTTCATGTCCAAGATGAAAGACATCTGGACGGACCTCAAAAACTGATCCACGAAGAAGCCCGCCATGATATCATCGGCGGGCTTTTTACCATCTGGTCTTAAGGAAAAAACGCCATGATCCGCGCCCTGCTCCTCGCCATCGCT
>QFNK01000002.1 GCA_003240795.1 Micavibrio aeruginosavorus
GGCGCGTCCGAACCGAACGCCACCGCCGCGCAAGTCGAGCAAGCCGTGGAGCGCGCCTTGACTGCCCGCATACCCGGCATTATCCGGGCCAGTGCGACCACGGCCAAGGCGGAAATCATAGACAGTTTCCAACGCCGGGGAGGACGCCTTGACTGACGTTATATGGCCTCTGGATTTAAGGCCTTCCCGCCAAGCCTTCTATATCCGCACAAATACCGTCCGTTTTGAAAGCCCGCTAACCGGGCAAGTCCAGATTCAGGAACGGGATGGGGCGCGGTGGGTGGCGCAAATGAGCCTTACCCGCAATGCGTCGGATTCCCGGCGCATGGATGCGCTGCTGGCCGCCCTGCATGGGCCGGTGGGCCGTATCTATATGCCGGATTTCCGCCGCCTTGCGGCCAAGGGGTCTTTAGCGGGCGATCCGCAGCTTGTTAGCGGGACAGGAACGACGCTTACGCTATCGGGTTTCACGCCGAACGCGCCCGGCGTTCTTTTGGCCGGGGATATGATTCAAACCGCGCCGGGCCGGGCGCATATGGTCGTGCAGAACGTGAACGCGGACGCGGACGGAAACGCCTCCGTCCCGATTGCGCCGCGCCTGCGGGAAGCCGTTACGACCGGGGATTTGATAACGACGAATTGCCGCGTTCTCATGCGCCTGCAAGACGACGATCAAGCCTCGAACCCGACCGATAACCGCTTGCATTCCGCTTTTGAATTGCAGCTTTCGGAGGTCTTGCCGGAATGAACGCGGAAGATTGGCCGGACAATATTTACCCCATTCAGCAGGTCTATTTCATCCGCCCTTATAGCGGGATTTTTGATGGTATGAACGGGCAAATTCAGGCATTCCGGCGAGGCGGCGAACGGTGGCTGGCAACGCTTGATTTTCGCCTCGATCAAGGGCGGGCGCGGACGCTGGAAAGCCTGATTGCGCGATTAAACGGGCCGACCGGAAAAGTGCTTGTGCCGGATTTTCGGCGCATGAAAACGCGGCCTATCACGCAAAGCATGGACGATTACGCGGAAGAAATCGGCGCGACCTTTTTTAATGATCGTTACGATTTCAGCGATATGACGCAGGAGGATGGACTTCTTACCACGGAAGAACCTGTCCCGATGGGCCTAGAGGAAAATCTGCTTTTTGCCTTTGATTTTGAAACCGCGCTTTTGGTTTTTCCCGATGGGGCTTTCTTGCTCACGGAAGCGGGCGAGGATTTGTTAGGCGAGAATGTAGGCATTCCGTTTATTAGCGAAGACGAGAAAATCAATATCACGGTTGATTTTGGCGCGCCGCTGGAAATCGGCACCGAGGAAGGTTTTGTCTTTGATATTTACACGGCTGAGAAAATCGCCGTGCAAGTGGGCGGCGGTTTCTTTGAAGGCGCAGGCCAGCCGGTCTTGATTGGCGGCGCGCATGACCGCGTGAGTTTCGACGGTCTGGCCCCAAACCTTACGGGGGTTTTACTCGCCGGGGAAAGCCTCGGCACTTCTCCGGGTCGGGCGCATTTAGTCCTTTTTGAAACCGGCACCGATCTTAACGGATACGGGCAGGCCTTCGTCGCGCCGCATATCCGCGAGGCCGTTGTCATACAGGATTTGAAAACGGGCGGCGCGCAAGTGGTCATGCGCCTGTCCGACGATGATACCGGGCGGAACGATACCGTGCGGGCAATCAGCCTATCCACCTATCAACTCCGCTTGGAGGAAGTCTTACCGTGACATTGCGATTGAATGAATTGAACGCCGCCGAAACCGTAAAGGAAGTCGTGCGGCCCATCCTGCTTGCCTATCTTGATTTTCTTGGCGGCGAAAAGCGCCTCTGGTCTGGCATAGGCACGCTTTCATGGGATGGCGAGGAATGGGCCGGAACCGGATATCTGGGCCGTATTTCCACCATCGAGGAAACAATGGAATTGCGCGCTGCCGGTATGTCTATGCAGCTTTCCGGCGTCAAGAATGTTGATCTTGCGGAAGTCATAGCCGAACCCATACAAGGCCGCCGCGCCAAGGTTTTTCTTGGGTTTCTCAATAGCAATTTTACGCTTGTATCTGACCCTATCGTTATTTTCGACGGTCGCATGGATACGGTGGAAATCGTGGATGGCGGGCAAACGGCGACAATCACCATGATGGTTGAGAACCGCCTGCGCGATTTGGACAGGGCGCGCACCCGCCGTTACACGGACGCAGACCAGCAATCCCGCTATCCAACCGACCGCGGCCTTGAATACGTCCCCGCGCTGCAAGAAACCGACATTCTTTGGGGCCGGGCGAAGGAATAAGCCATGATTCATAAACTAGACAACTGGCCGGTGGCATTTGCCGCCGCGCTTTCCCATGCCGAAAACAAGCCATTTATTTGGGGCGAAAACGATTGCTGCCTGTTCGCCTGCAACTGCATTTTTGCGACAACCGGCATTGATCTTGCCCGCACGTTCCGGGGTTATACGACCGCCTCGGAAGCCGCCGCGCTTATTGCCGGGTATGGCGGTCTTTATCAACTGGTGTCCGCCGTTTGCCGCAAACACGATATACCGGAAATACTGCCCCGGCAGGCCCGCCGCGGCGACCCTGTTTTATTTGAAGGTGGTGAAGGCCCGACACTCGGCATATGCACCGGCGACAAAATCGCCGCACCCGGCAGGAGCCGCTTGGCGACCTGCGGAATTCTGAAAGGGATTAACGCATGGAGGATTGAATAGATGCCTCCTGCCGTTGCTGTGGTCGGTGCCGTTGCCGGTGCGCTGACTTCAAAATTTATTGCCGCAGCCGTGGGCGGCGGCATTCTTGGCTCAATCGTCGGGGCGGTCGCCGGGGGCATTGTATCAACCGGGATTTCCTTTCTCGGTTCAAAGGTATTCGGCAAGGAAGCCGATAAGCCGCGTTTTGAATCCACGCTGCTGTCCGCCGATGTGAAAGGCGGCGGGCGTACCCAAATGGTGCGCCAGCCGATTACAAGCCACCGGATTGTGTACGGGCGCACCCGCGTTAGCGGCCCGATTGTGTTTATTCACAGCCGCCCGGTGGACGGTTCAAGCAGCAAACTGGATATGTTGCATGTCGTTATTCTGCTGGCGGCGCACCAGTCAAACGCCATTCAGGAAATTTATTTTAACGATGAAGTCTTGGCCCTTGACGGTTCCGGCAACGCGACCGCCGACCCGTACAAGCAGGATTCCACCGTTTTCGCCAACGTCTATAAGCACCTCGGATCTCCTACGCAACTGGCCGATAGTGTTCTGGTTTCCAATAGCGGCGGGAAATGGACAGATGGCCACCGGCTGCGCGGGCTTACCTATGTCCACGCCATGCTGCGCTATGATGAAAAAGCCTATGCCAGCGGCCTGCCGAATATTTCCGCCGTTGTGAAGGGCCGGGAAGTTTACGACCCGCGCATGGAAGCAAGCGCATGGTCTGAAAATGCCGCGCTTTGCATTCTTGATTATCTTCTGGCCGATTTTGGCCTGAATGCCTCTCTTGATGAAATTGATCTGGATTCCTTTATCTCGGCGGCGAATATCTGCGACGAAACTGTTGCAACGCTGGATGGGACGGAAAAGCGTTACACCTGTAACGGCGTGGTCGATCTTGCCAGCAAGCCGAATGATATTCTTGAGGATATGCTTACAAGCTGCGCCGGTTTCTTGGCCTATACGGGCGGCAAGTGGCGTTTGAAGGTCGGCGCATATGATATGCCGGTCTTGACGATTGAACCGAAACACGCGCGCGATTCCGTTTTATTGAAGCCGCACAGGTCGCGTTATCGTCTGGTCAACACCATCCGGGGCGCGTTCGTTTCGCCGGAGCATCAATGGCAGCCGACGGAATACCCGCCTGTCGCGCGCGAGGTTTATATAGCGCAGGATGGTGATGAAGAAGTCGCCTCCACGCTGGATTTGCCGTTTACGCAATCGCATACAATGGCGCAGCGTATCGCCTATATCGCTTTGGAAAAGAACCGCAGGCAAAAGCAAATCCTTTTCCCGGCCAATATGATCGGCTTTCAGGTCGCGGCGGGAAATACGATTGCGGTCAACTGGCCGCGCATGGGTCTGTCCGGCCTGCCATGCCAAGTTACAAGCTGGCTTATGACGGAGGACTTGGGCGTCGATCTAACGCTTGATGAAGATGGCGCGGACGTTTACGCCTTTACAGCGTCCGACCTTACGCCGCTGAACGATACGCCCGCAATCGTCGCGCCGAACAATACCGCCGTGCCGCCAACCGCGCCCACCGGCCTGAGTATCGCGGCGGGTGACGATTACGTTCATATCACTTGGAACCGTATCCCCGATCAAGATTTGCGGTATGTCGAACTTTGGGAACATACCGCAGACACCGAAGACCCGGAAGACGACGCCTCGCGCGTTCTGGAAGTTTTCGGAACCGAAGTAACCCGCAACAATCTGACCGGCCAGCAAACCCTCTATTATTGGGTGCGCTCCGTTGATCGTTACGGCAACAAATCCGCCTTTGTCGGCCCTGTATCCGACACCACTACAGGCGACCAGCCTATAACCCTCATCTTGGAGTAAAAGCAGCATGACCACCAAGAAAATCTCGGAACTTCCCGCCGCAAACGTGCTGGAAGGCAGCGAAGTTTTGCCCGTTGTTCAAGATAACGCCACGCGCAAGACCACCGTTACCGCCTTGCGTAGCGGTCTGGCTGCCACAATCCATACGCATACGCTCGCGCAGATTGCGGACGCAGGAACGGCGGCGGGCGCGGATACGGACGATTTCGCCACCGCCGCGCAAGGGGCCAAGGCGGATTCAGCCTTGCAGCATGACGATATGGGCAGCGCGGCCTTTGAAGATGCGGGCGCATTCGCCACCGCCGCACAGGGCGCAAAGGCGGATACGGCCTTACAGCCTGCCGCCGCCGCGGGTTTTGCGACAGCGGCGCAAGGCGTGAAAGCGGATAACGCGGTGCAACCGGATGATCTGGCCTATCCCGGCCTTGTGAACGCCATTATTAACGGCGGCTGCATGATTTCACAGCGCGGGCAAAAATCCCTGAGCAATTCCTGGCAGTACGGGCCGGTCGATCTTTTGGCCGTTGCCGCGCAAGGTACAGTATCGGCAGGCGTTATCAAACATATGTCGGGGGTTTATTCGCTTTCGCAAACCGGCTTTGCCTGCTTTGTCGAAAATGCCACCCTTGGTGCGGGCGGTGCGGTTTTATTCCGTCACCGTATCGAGGCAAAGAACGCTTGGGCATTCTATAACAAGGCCGCATGGTTTACAGCGCGCACCTATCACGATTTAAGCCCATCCGCTGATTATATTATCACCGTCCGCACTCCGACCTCGGCGGATAACTTCGCGTCCTTGACTGAAATTGAAACCGATACGATCACCATCGAGGACGACGACAATACTGACATTGCGTTGTTTATCCCGGATATGGGCGATTGCCGAAACGGGATTGAAATTGAAATCAAGATTGCCTGCGGCGCAATCACCACAAAGGATTTTTACGTCGCGGATTTACAATTAAGCATAGGGGAGGAGAAACAGCCCTTTGATCTGCGCCCTCTATCCTTGGAAGAAAGGCTCGTCCATCGTTACTTGCGGCCTGTCGTCGGCATAGTCGGCGTGGCAAATTCCGGCAGCAATATGCAGGCTGTCTTGCATCATCCGGGAATGCGGATTGCGCCCGTCTATGAAGTGAACGCGCCTATTGCCATGACGGACGGTTACACAGCGGATTTCACGCAATCGCAGGGCAATATTGAAAACATCCATGAGAACACGCCGCATTACGGGCGCGTCGATATTGCCTATTTTTCTGGCCTTACTTCCGGGCGGTTTCATATTCAAAGGGCTGCGGGCGGCCTTATTCTGGCCAGCGCGGAACTGTAAGCTATGCCGAAAAAGATCAACGGTATTCTCCGGCCCGGCGAAAGCGTGAACAAGCTGGACTTGCGGAAATATCTGGCCAGCCGGGAAATCGTGACGCCGCAGGATTACGGCGCATATGGTGATGGCATTGCCGACGATACCGCCGCAATCAATCAGGCATTGACGGAAAATGAAGCGGTTTTCCTGCCGCCCGGCACATACCGCACAACCGCGCCGGTCACGCTGAAATATGGCCGTATGCTGTTCGGCGCGGGGGATATTTCCGTCATTCAGGCGCAATCAACGCCCTATGACCCGATGGAAACGCCCACTTATGAATCCGATTTCAACGCGGTGGAAATCGTCGAGGGTTATTGCATCCTCAAGGAGTTGCGCGTGGTCGGCGGCGGCTCCGGCATTATGCTTTACGGGCGTGATGGCCCTTGCGTTAAAAATGTCATTGAAAACGTATCCATATGGGATGCTAACCACGGCCTTGTCTTTGACGGATGGAATAACCGGGATTGGCCGTGCTACTGGAACAATGCCAGCCGTATCTTGATTGCGCGCCCGGCAATCAACGGGGTTTTGTTTACTGCAACGCCGCTTGACTGGAACGACCCGGATACATTCGGGGATAGCCCGAACGCGAACAAGCTGCATGATGTTCGCGTCTATTCCTTGGGGTCGCCCATGTCCGGCAGCGGTTTCTTTATCAGCTCCGGGCGGTATAACAATTCTTTCTTTGACTGCGAGGCAAATGTTCACCCCTCCGCGGAGGCTTGCTTTCGCCTTGGCTTTGCTACGGATAATAACGTCATTGTCAATTTTTACGCTGAAAGCCTCGGCCTTGCGCCCGGCATCCGCATTGATAACGGCTCTACAAATACCTCCATCGTCAATTTATTTTCCGCAACGGGTGGCGCGGCCATTTGGGACCCTACCTTGCACGGCGAATATCAGGCGTATAACGCCGGATATCCTGTCAAAAACTATATGAAGAAAACGCAAGTGCAGGACATTCATATTGAAGGAATGACCCGCGCGACAACCTATATCGACCCGACGCCGGAACATGAGGGCGATATCGAACTGGACTTACAGCATACGTTTTATCTTCTTAGCTCTTACGGGGTTGCATACGACATTGTTTTGCCAAATGCGCGGGATGCAGGCGGGCGGGAAGTTACGCTCAAGAAAAGCGATATTCACATGAACCCTATACGGGTTAAAGAAAAGGATGGCCCCGGCCCCGACCGGCGCGAGATCGTTCTCTTGCAGCAATATGACACGGTAACGCTCCTATCCAATGGGGCGAACTGGTGGATTACCTCGGACAACCGTTTCCCGAAACTAAGCCTTTATGTCGATAGCAGCATTGCGCCGGGCGGTGTTTATCAAGCCACCATGCAGCATGAAATCTATCTGGTGTCTGCCTATACCGGGCAAATCATCTTTCAGTTGCCGACGCCTTCCGCTGCGGCGGGGCGCATGGCGACGATCAAGAAAATCGACCCCTCCGGCAATCATGTGAAAGTCCAGATGGCCGGGGCTTCCGGCGGGCCGGACGCGCAAATCTGGAGCATGACGCAGCATTTCGCGGCCATGACCATTTTTTCGGATGGGGGGCAATGGATTGTCATTTCAACTTATTAAGGGGTTTCCATGACCGATAACCAAGGCTTGCTTAATCTGCTCAAAGAACTTTTAACCGGCGTCGTCAAGGAAATCGGCATTTTAGAAGGCCGCCTGCGCTCAAGCGAAAAAAGCATTGAAAATATGGAGCAACGCCACGCTGCGCGCATGGCCGACCTTCATAAAGAAATGCAGGACGGTTTCCGCGCCGTAAACGAAAACCAGCTTGAAACAAACAAGGCTCTATCGCGCTTGGAAGGCCGCACGATCGGCAGCGTCAAAACCATCGTTTTCATTATCACCGTTTCATCCGGCATAGCCGGGACAATCGCCGCGGTCGTTTCGATTGCCGGGCAAATCGGCTTTTTCAAATAGGAGGAAATCATGGACGTTAGACAATACCGCGATTATGTCGTGGTGCCTGCGCTTGGCCGTATCAATGCCTATTCCCGCGCGGCGGAGCAGCTCGTTATCGGAACCGCCCTTGCGGAAAGCGGGCTTATGTTCCTGCAACAAATCGGGCGCGGCCCGGCGCGCGGATTCATTCAAATGGAACCGGCCACGCATGACGATATTTGGGAGCGTTATTTAAGCCGGAATCTTGACCTTTTGAACAATCTCAAAGGGCTGCTTATCCGCGACATGGATTTGCACGACCAGTTACGCGGCAATCTGTTCTACGCCGCCGCCATGTGCCGCATTCATTACTTGCGTTTCAAGGAGCCGCTGCCGCAGGCGAACGACTGGCCCGGCATGGCCGCCTATTGGAAGAAATATTACAACACGCCGGCAGGGGCCGGCACGGTCGAGGGCTTCCTGAAAAAAGCCCGGCCCGCTTTCGATCTATAGAAGGGGAACCCATGAAATACCTTGTCGATTTCTTCCGTACCATCCTGCCGCAAGGTCTGGCGCGGCTGCGCTTTAACATGGTTTGGGCGTTGCTGTCCCTGATAATCGGTCTAACGCATACCGGCGTTGTCATGGCTCTTTTGGCGTTCAAGCTGATATCCGAAACGGTCGCGCTGGCCGTTCTCGATCATTCCCTGAGCCTTACCGTTGTCTTGTGCATCATCGGCGCGCTTTTCCCTTCTAAAACGCCCCATGCCAAGAAAGACCCGCCACCCACCGACGAACCGTAAAGGAACCTTACATGAAAAAATTACTGGATTTGATTCCCGACCCTTGGAAATGGGCGGCGAGCGGCCTTGCCGCGCTTGTGATTGTCGGCGGCCTTATATGGCTTGTCCATGACTGGCGCGCCGGTACAGCCCGCATATCCGCCCTTGAGAAAGATTTGAAGGACGAGCGCGCCTTGCACATCACCTTGGAAGGCCAATACAAGGCGCAAATCGACGCGCTGGCGAATGAACGGCGCGCCGCAGATGAGCGCGCCATTGCCTTAGATCAACTGGAAAAGGGAGTAACCCAAGATGCAAAAGACAATGACCGACCTGCTGGCCCTGTTTTGCGGAATTATTTTGACCGCCTGCACCGCGCCCATGAAGGAAACACCGCGCCCTGATTTGGTTATGCCGCCCCCGGCGCAAATCATGGTTTGCAAGCGTCCCGTTATCAACGCGCCGCCCCCGGATATGCCGGAAAGCTACGTTGCCATGCAGATCAATAACATTTATGACGCATGGGGCGATTGCTACGCCAAGATCAATGAAATCCGTCATTACTTTGAAACGGCAACCCGCGCCCCGCTGTAACCTATGGCCTCTTGAATGGCGGTCTGTTCAACCGCGCTAAAGCCTTGCGCGCGGATTCGTTCCCGAACAATTCCGCCCCGCGGTAATAATCAACGGCGTTCACCATGTCGCCCAGGCGCTCATAGGAAAGGCCCACGCCGTATAAATAAACCGCTTGTTCTTCGCTCCCCGGCGCGGGCTTACGCTGTATCATGGACATGAAATAATCCGGCGCGGTTTCTGGGTCGGATTCCGCCCGTTCAATAACCGTTTTTTCAAGGGCGATCAGATCTCCGGCATAGGCGGGAAAGGCCAAAAACATAAGAAGTAAAAACCGGAGCATAATTTCCCTCATGGCCCGACGACCGATTTTATAAGTTTGAAAAATTCTTTCTGCACTTCTTTCGGGGCCGCGTCGTAATACCGGATAAGCCGGATATGCTCGATAGTAAAAGGCGCGATATCTTCATCCCTGTATTCCGGCAAGCCTTCAAAAAAGTACGCGGGTTTCAGCCTTAGAATCTTTGCGATTTGATAGATGCGCGAAGCGGAAAGCCGGTTGCTGCCGTTCTCATATTTCTGCACCTGTTGAAATGTCAGGCCGATAGCCACGGCCAAATCCTCTTGGCTCATCCCCCTGAAAATTCGCGCCTGCCGTACCTTCTGGCCGACATGCCTGTCTATCTTTTTCAAATGTTCTTTATTCATCCCGGCCCACCAAAAACACCAAAGCCACCATGCCTTTACAGGGACATGGTGGCCGGGCGTTGATTTGACCGTCTAAAAAACAGCCGCGGCGACCTTTAAGCCGAAGCTCTGGACATACGTCACCGCCGCCCGGCCATAAGACCGAGTGGCGGCAAGTATCGTTTGCCATACGTTTTAGACGCGCCAATCACAGCGCGGCCTTACCCCTTTTAGGCAAAGCGGCATTATCATAACTTATTTTTCGGGAAAAAAGGACGCAAATTATCGCCTTGAAGCCGTTTTATCAGGCGTTTAGTGGCCCGGCGTTTCAAATTCGAGGATGGATTGCGTAATGCCGTAACGGTTGTCCAGCATGGCTTTCAGGCTGGCCTTGATTTCTTCCATATGGCGCAAATCCTCGATCACGATACAGGCGACCAAGGCCGGTTTTCCGCGCAACGATAAAACCGATAAATCCTTGATAGCCGTTACGCCGGAGAAATTCCTCATATCATGCCGGATAGAATCAAAGCCAAATCTGGACGTGATTTTTTCTGCGACCCGAAGCGTGAAAGATAGAAGAAGGGACTTAATCGTTTTTTTCATTTTTCGTTACTTCACCTCGGCTAGAAGATTCTTTTTCAAAAAAATCGTATAAAGTCCCGATCCCAAGGCCAAAGCCTATCCCTGTAAAAACACTTAGAAAAAACAAGTGGGGATGAACAATGATAGGAAGAAGTCCAAGGATTGCGCCGGTAATGAGTCCGGTTTTGGTGGCTGTCGATTTAACAGATACGCCTTTTTCTTCACACCTACGGATGCGCCATCCAACTGCCAGCAGGCAAACAGGATATCCAAAAGTCAGCGCGGTGCCGCTGAATCCGGCAGAGAGAATTGCCTGATCTTTATTCCCAAAAATATAAAACAGGCCAGCATAAATGATCGTAACGACTAGCCAGCCTAACAGCGGCCCGAAAATTACCGTCAACAAAAGATGTTTTGTGCTTATTCTGTAGCTATCTGCGCCCATAACTTACCGGCCTGTCCATTCAAAATTAAGCTGCTCCTTATGAGCAAAACGCACCAGATGATCGGCAACGACTTTTTCCAATTCCGGCAGCCGCGTTCCTTTTTCATCAAGAATGGTGATCTCCAACAAATCCTCCGTTGCCGCCAATTCAACCGTCTGACCGTCGCCAAAATCAATCGTGCCTCTATGCTCGTTGAAAATGATTGTGAAGCGGTGGCCCCAATGTTTGCAAAGCTGCTGTAAATACCGACTGGCATTTTTTGTGACGACGGTGGCGATTGAACTTCTCATTTCAATGTTCCTTTCCAATCCATTCATGCAAGGCATCGGCCCCGCTGCGCCAATGCGTATCCATCATTACCGAATGCGATAGATGCGGGATAATCGCGGCGCGTGTGCCGTAGTAAGCGGCGGTGCGCCAAACTTCGTCCACGGGTATCAGCTTGTCGTCCTGCCCGCCTAATACAAACATGGGTGGGGCCGACCACGGCAGCGGCGCGAAGGGACGCATTCCTTGTAACTCCATGCCAACCACAGGCGACTCTCCTTGGGTCTGCGCCATGAATTGCTGGTATTCATCCGCGGTTACAGCGTCGGAAAACAAGCTGCGGCGCATAATGTCCGTATCGGCGGCCTGCGGCCCGATAGTGTTCAGCTTTATCAATTCCCGGTACAAATCGGGCGCGGTAAAGGCCATGCGCCACGCGGAAGGGGCCAGCCCCCAAGGTGGAACCGACGCAAGCAGCGCGGCAGCTTTTGCTTTTCCGCCGGTGCGTATCCAGTCTTGCACCACAGCGCCTCCAAGGGAATGACCGATCACAATCAACGGCCCCTCTATCTGTTCCGCGATTGTATGCAAGTCGGCGGTATAATCGGCCAGTTTCCAGCAGTTGATACCTTCGTGGCCTTCGCTCCCGGCATGGCCGCGCAAACTTAGCGCATAGCAATCAAAACCGGCCTCGCTGAAATAAGGGAAAAAATGTTGCTCCCATATCCACGCGCCGACGCATATACCATGCACGAATAACAGCTTTTCCGGTTTCGCCGCGCCTTTCGCTTTCTTAAAACGCAATTCAAGATTCATAGTGTCCTCGATGAGGTAAGAGCCGAGCGTACCGAGGCCAGAATGAGGCTAAACCAGCCGAGCAAAAGAATGGTGCCGCCTATCGGGGCCAGCTTGGTAAAGCCGCTAAGACCTACGCCATAGGTCAAGGTTAAAGACCCGCTGAAAAACACCACGCCGCAAACGAGCAGACCTTTTACAAGGATTTCCGGCAAGCCTTTATTGCTCCAGCCAAGCAACACGGCGGCATGAATCAGGGCATATAAGGCGGCGGTGGAAACGCGGGCGGCGGCGTGGGCGTCGGGGATGGCATGGGCGGCAATCGCGCTGGCCGCAATGCCGTACAATCCGAGCAATCCGGCCAAGGCTGCAAAGATATGATAGGCGCGCGGCGTCTTCATAATTCGCCTCCGCCGCGGTCTGAAACCGTAATCAAGCGAACGCCGCGCTCATGCGTGAAATAAGACCAAAGCCAATCACATGCCACCACAAAGCGATTGCGAAAGCCCACCAACGGCATCAGGTGGATGGCTCCCCATAAACACCATGCCAGAAAACCCGTGCAGGAAAACTTGCCAAAATCGGCAATCGCCATGCCCCGGCCAATGGTCGCCATTGTGCCGTAATTTTTATAGACAAACGGCCCCGCAGATTGTTCGCCGCGCAGCCGCGCCAAAATCTGCCAGGCGGCATAGCTGCCTTGCTGCATGGCGGCGGGGGCAAGGCCGGGGACGGCGCTGCCGTCCGCGTTCTGGATGGAGGCCGTATCGCCGATCACAAAAATATCCGGGTGGTTTTCAAGGGTAAGATCGGGCTTTACAGCAACGCGGCCCGCACGGTCGCCCTCAACCTGTAACCATTGTGCCGCGGGCGAAGCCTTGACGCCAGCCGCCCAAATGATCGTGCGCGCCGCTATCCATTCCTCACCCAATTTCACACCTTGCGCCGTACAGTCCTGAATGGCCTGTCCCGTTTTGACCTCCACGCCCAGTCCGGTTAAATCTTTCACGGTGCGGGTTGATAGGGAGGGCGGAAAGGCTTTTAAGATACGGTCGCCGCCTTCCGCCAGAATGATACGCGCCTGCGCGGGATCGATACGGCGGAAATCGCCTTTCAAGGTATGCCGGGCAAGCTCGGCAATCGCCCCGGCCATTTCAACGCCGGTCGGCCCGCCGCCGACAATAACAAATGTCAGCAAGGCTTTTTGTTCGGCTTCATCAAGGCTGGCTTCCGCTTTTTCAAAGGCGGATAAAATACGCTGGCGCAAAAGCGTTGCGTCCTCGATGGATTTCAGGCCGGGCGCGCACTGGCTCCATTGATCTTTCCCGAAATAGGTATGGGTCGCGCCGGTGGCAATGATAAGGTAATCATACGCCAGTTCCCCTTTTTCCCCGAAAATGCGCTGGCGTTCCTTGTCGATGCCGGTCACTTCCCCCAAGACCACGGTGCAATTTTCCTGCTTTCGCATGATAGCGCGGATAGGCTGCGCGATTTGCGCCGGGGAAAGGGCCGCCGTTGCGACCTGATAAAGAAGCGGCTGGAAAACATGGTGATTGCGGCGGTCTATCAGGAAGATTTCGGCGTCGGCTTTCCGCAGGGCGCGCGCCGCTGCAAGTCCGGCAAATCCGGCTCCGATAATAACAACGCGCTTTTTTTGTTCGCTCATGCCATTCCCTATAAATCCTTAAAGAGCATCCATCCGTTGAGAAGGGAAAGGATAAAAACCATTGCTGGGGCAATGCCGTGTGCATATTCGCGGTGGATAACCAGTGTCCCAAGGGCGGCGGCCATGACAGCCGCGCCCAGCCCGCAGCCCCATAGCTTTGTTTCGGGAAAGATCAATAACGCAGCCGCGGCGATTTCAAGAATGGCCGTTACATAGTGAAACCAGCTCGGATATCCCCACCGTGCATATTCTTTTCTAATAGGCTTGGGCGCAATCCAGTTTACAATCCCGCCTATGATAAAGAATGCCGCTAAAATCCATGTAAGGATATTTCCGATTTCCAAGCCTTCTATCATTGTTGATTTATCCTTTGCAGAGCATCGGTAACGGCTTGTTTCAGCGGCGTTGTCGGTCTGCCGATCAATGTTGAAAGGGTGCGGTTTTCATCAAGCAATAGTCCCTCAGCAACGCCGTACACTTCCGGCAATACAATCATGCTGGCCCATATTTCAGGAATACCCGCCTTGCTTAACGCGCTTAAATGCTCTTTTTCGGTTACGCCTTCATAACGCAAACTCGCACCGGTCTGCGCGGAAACCTCTGTCAATATATCGCGCACGGCATGGGCGAGATCGCCCGCCAATTCATATGTCTTGCCCGCATGACCTTCACCGGCAATCACCGCTGCTGCAGCATCGGCATAATCGAGGCGCGTGGCCAGAGAGATTTTCCCCTCTTGGGAACTGCTGTAAAGAACACCGGCCTGCAAGACGCCGCCAAGGAAGGCCGTATAATTTTCAGTGTACCAGCCGTTTCGCAAAAGGACGTAGGGAATCCCCGATTCCTTGAGTGCTTTTTCGGTGGCCTTATGGTCTTCCGCAAAGGGTAGTATCCAACGCTCGGCATGGAGCAGGCTTGTATAGGCCAGCAATTGAACCCCGGCGCGTTTTGCTGCCGCAATTACCGCTTCATGTTGTTTGGCCCGCAATCCTGGCGCGGACAGGTCGTTGGAGGAAATCAGCAACAGGCGGTCTATACCGGCAAGCGCGGAATCTAATGTATCGGGCTGGTTATAGTCGGCCACTCGCGTTGTTACGCCAAGATCGGCGGCTTTCGTGGGGTCGCGCACCAAGGCGACGATTTGATCGCCTAGACCTTTATTTTTCAGTTGCTCGATAACAAGCCGCCCTAACTGCCCGGTTGCGCCGGTAATACCTATTGTCATTTGTTTTTCCTTTCTCCACCCCTTGACTCAAAAAGGTTGTTTTATTATTTTGCTTAAAATTGAACAATATTGTTCAATCTTGCTTTAGTCAATACAGAAGGAAAGAGTTTGATAATGGCAACCCCGGAACGGCATAAGACCCCGGAACAAAACAAGGACTGCGACGCCCTTTTGGATGCGCTGGCGCTGGCAATGGTGAAGAAGCCCAAGGCTTCCTTGGGTGAGTTGGCCAAAGCGGTCGGAATCTCGCGCGGGACGCTCTACAATTTTTGCCGTACCCGCGATGAATTGCTCGACCGTCTATTTAGTTACGGCATTCGGATTATCAGCGAGGATATAGAAGCGGCGAAAATGGACACCACGCCGCCGCTGGAAGCCTTGCGGAATATGACTCTTGAAAGTTTCAAGCATTGGGAAATTACCTTGTTTATGACCCGCTATTGGAAGCCGGAGCATGAATGCCCGCCACCCGATCTTGATTGGGATGCAAAAATGGATGCGCTTTTTTTGCGTGGGCAACGGGAGGGAGTCTTCCGTATCGACATTCCAGCGGCGGCCCTGAGTGAAATCTGGGTGGGTTTGTTTGTCGGGCTGGTTGATGCGGAATACCGGGACCGGATTGCGCGCTCCGGGATAGCGGATTTGATGGAACGCGCCTTTTTACAAGGTATGGCTCCAGTTAAAGAGAAAGTTTTTGCATGAATCTTTTATTTAATAGCGAAGGAAACCACTCATGAAAAAAGCAGCAATAGCAGCCGTTGTGCTGTTGATCGGCGTCGGAGGCTATATGTTGTGGCCCAAGCATAGCCAAGGGCAAAATGGCGGTGTGCCCGGCGGTGCGGCTCCCGCCGTTGAGGTGGTTGTCCAGACGATAAAAGCGGAAGATATCGACCTGTTCCAAGACCTTCCGGGCCGGACGCAGGCGTTCAAGGTGGCGGAAATCCGCCCGCAAGTGAACGGCATTATTATAAAGCGGCTTTTTGAAGAAGGCAGCGACATTGAAGAAGGCCAGCAGCTTTATCAAATCGACCCTGCGCCGTATCAGGCCGCGTATGACAGCGCATTGGCCGATCTGCAAAAGGCCGAGGCCAATATCAAATCCACGCAGGCGAAACAGGCGCGCTATACCGAACTGGTCAAGGTCGGCGGCGTTAGCAAACAGGAATTTGACGATACCGCCGCGGCCCTCGCGCAAAGCGAGGCGGACGTGGCTATCGCCAAGGCTGCCGTTACGACCGCGAAAATCAATCTTGATTATACCAAGGTCTTTTCCCCGATTGCCGGACGCATCGGCAAATCCTCCGTAACTGAGGGCGCGCTTGTAACCGCCAATCAAGCCGCGCCTTTGGCAGTGGTGCAGCAGCTTGATAAAATCTATGTCGATGTGACGCAATCCATCAGCGATTTGCGGAAGATGAAAAAAACATTCGGGGAAAGCACCGCGCAATTATCTGCCACGCTTACGATTGAAGGCGAAACCGAACCTTACAGCGAAAAAGGCTTGCTGCAATTCGCGGACGTGACCGTCGATCAAGGAACGGGGACGGTGCAGCTTCGTATCCTTTTTGAAAATCCGAAAATCGACCTTCTGCCGGGCATGTTCGTCAAGGCGCGGGTCACGCAGGGGCAGGCCGACGCCGCCATTCTCGCCCCGCAAAAAGCCGTAACGCGCAATGCGGATGGTTCCACGACAATCTGGCTGGTGGATGCGGAGAATAAAGCGAACGTCCATCCCGTTACCGTTTCGCGTGTTGTAGGCGATCAATGGCTGGTTTCATCGGGTTTGAAATCCGGTGATCGGATTGTAGTGGAAGGCCTGCCGAAACTCGGCCCCGGTACGCTTGTCAATCCGGTTGAGAAAACAGCCGGGCCGCAAATTCCGCCGGAACAACCGGCGGCGCAGAAATAACAAGAGGAAGCAGGATAACGTATCATGGCCCAGTTTTTTATCGACCGCCCCGTATTCGCATGGGTCATATCCATCGTTATCATGCTGGCGGGTTTGCTTTCCATCTTCACCCTGCCGATTGAGCAATATCCAAAAATTGCGCCGCCTTCCGTGACGATCAACGCCTCCTATCCGGGTGCGTCGGCGCAGACCTTGGAAAACGGCGTGACGCAGGTAATTGAGCAGCAACTTTCCGGCATTGATTATCTGCGTTACTTCAAATCATCCAGCGAATCCTCCGGCAGCGTTACAATCACGCTGACATTCGAGCCGGAAGCCGACCCGGATATCGCACAAGTACAGGTGCAGAACAAATTGCAGGCGGCTATGGCCCTGCTGCCGGAAGAAGTGCAGCGGCAAGGCGTGACGGTTTCCAAAAGCAGCGATAGCTTTTTGATGGTCATTGGCTTTTATTCCAAGGATGGCAGCTTGTCACAAGATGAAATCGGCGACTATGTGAATTCTAAACTGCGCGACCCGTTAAGCCGTATCTCCGGAGTCGGCAATATCACGGTATTTGGCCAGCCTTACGCTATGCGGATATGGCTTAATTCTGACAAGATGCACAGTTACAATGTCACCACGGCGGAAGTGGTGGCGGCGGTACGGGCGCAAAATGCGGATGTTTCATCCGGACAGCTTGGAGGGGTTCCAGCGCGCAAGGGGCAGCAATTGAACGCGACGATCTCGGCGCAATCCCGCCTGCAAACCGTGGAACAATTCGAGAATATCTTTTTGCGTGTGAACAAGGACGGCTCGCAAATCCGCCTGAAGGACGTGGCCCGCGTGGAACTCGGTGCACAGGATTATACCTTTATTGCCCGTTATCAGGGACAGCCTGCATCAGGCCTGGCGATTAGCCTTGCAACCGGCGCGAATGCGCTGGACACAGCGACCAAGGTTAAAGAAAAACTGGAAGAGCTAAAAATCCTCATGCCCGCGAGCATGGAGATTGTATATCCTTATGATACCACACCCTTTGTTAAGCTTTCGATCAAATCGGTTGTAAAGACTTTGCTGGAAGCCATCGTGCTGGTCGTGGCGGTCATGTATCTTTTCTTGCAAAATTTCCGCGCCACACTCATTCCGACGATCGCGGTTCCGGTCGTTCTGCTGGGGACGTTCGGGGTTCTTGCGGCGTTCGGGTTCTCAATCAACGTCTTGACCATGTTCGCAATGGTGTTAGCGATCGGTCTTCTTGTGGATGATGCGATTGTCGTGGTTGAAAATGTCGAGCGCGTCATGGAAGAAGAGGGGCTGTCGCCGAAGGAAGCCACCCGGAAATCCATGAAGCAGATTACCGGTGCTTTGGTCGGGATTGCCCTTGTTCTGTCCGCCGTGTTCGTGCCGATGGCATTTTTCAGCGGTTCCACCGGCGCGATTTACCGCCAGTTTTCCTTGACCATCGTTTCCGCAATGGCCCTGTCCGTTCTGGTGGCCCTTGTTCTTACCCCGGCCTTGTGCGCCACCATCCTGAAACCCCACGCCAAGGGGCATCACGACGCACCGAAAAAAGGATTTTTCGGCTGGTTTAACCGCTTCTTTGATAAAAGCCGGGCCGGGTACAGCAAGGGCGCGGGCTATGTATCCCGCCGCGCCGCGCGCTTTATCGTCATATATCTGGTCATGCTGGTGGGCCTTGGCGTGCTGTTTGCGCGCATTCCCACCGCCTTCCTGCCGGACGAAGACCAAGGGATTATGTTCGTGATGGCGCAAGCCCCTGCGGGTTCAACGCAGGAAAGAACGCTGGAAAGCATGAAACAGGTTGAAAGCTATTTCATGGAACAGGAAAAGGATACGGTCGAAAGCATTTTCTCCGTGACCGGGTGGAGTTTCGCGGGCGCAGGCCAGAATTCCGGCATGGCGTTCGTACGCCTCAAGGATTGGAAAGAACGCCACGGCGAAGGGCAAAGCCTGTTTGATCTGGCCGGGCGCGCTATGGGCGCATTGTTCGCCATTAAGGATGCTTCTGTCTTCGCATTCTATCCGCCGCCGATTACCGAGCTTGGCAACGCCACCGGCTTTGATGTGCAACTGCTCGATCAGGCGGGCCTCGGCCATGAAGCCTTGATGGGCGCGCAATACCAGCTTTTAGGCATGGCGGCGCAAGATCAACGCTTGGTCGGGGTTCGTCCGAACGGTCTGGCGGACGTTCCCGAATATAAAATCCATGTCGATCACGAAAAGGCCGGGGCGCAAGGGCTGTCCATTGCCGATATAAATACAACGCTGCAAACGGCGTGGGGTTCTTCCTACGTCAATGATTTCCTGCATGAAGGGCGTATCAAGAAAGTTTATATGCAGGGCGATATTGATTACCGCATGAACCCGGACGACGTGGATAAATGGTATGTCCGCAATTCCGAGGGCGCAATGGTTCCGTTTTCCAGCTTCTCCACGGCGGAATGGTCTTACGGCTCCCCGAAACTGGAACGCTATAACGGTACGTCTTCCGTCAATATTCAAGGTGCGCCCGCGCCGGGGGTCAGCTCCGGCGACGCCATGAATATCATGGCGGAACTGGCTTCAAAACTGCCGGAAGGCATCGGCTTTGAATGGTCGGGTCTTTCCTATGAAGAACGCGCTGCCGGATCGCAAACGCCGCTGCTTTATACATTGTCGCTCTTGATCGTGTTCCTGTGCCTTGCGGCCCTGTATGAAAGCTGGACAGTGCCGTTTGCCGTTATGCTGGTGGTTCCGCTTGGTATTTTAGGCGCGGTGATTGCAACCATGCTTGGCGGGCTATCGAATGACGTTTATTTCCAAGTCGGGCTTCTAACTACGGTGGGCCTGTCCGCGAAAAACGCCATTCTGATTGTCGAATTCGCCAAGGCGCAATATGACAGCGGCGTGGATTTATTCACGGCAACTATCCATGCGGCGGAACAACGCCTGCGTCCCATCCTGATGACCTCTATGGCTTTTATCCTTGGTGTGACGCCGCTGGCGATTGCGGACGGTGCGGGTTCCGCTAGCCAGAACGCTATCGGCATCGGCGTGATCGGCGGCATGATATCGGCAACCTTTCTGGCCATTTTCTTCGTGCCGATGTTCTTTATCGTTATTCAGCGTTTCGCCAAAAAGTCGAAACCAGTTACAGCCGCAGCGGAGATCAATCATGAGCCTGTCTAAAACCCTTTTTAGCATGACAGCGGCGGCGGCCCTTCTAACGGGCTGCACGATGATACCGGATTACGACCGCCCGGATTTGCCCGTATCGGCGCAGTGGCCGCAAGGCCAAGCCTATGAAGGCATAGCGGGCGTTTCCGAGGCCGATATTTCAAAAGTGAATTGGCAATCTTTTTTTCTCTCTCCCCCTATGCAGCGGGTCATTCAGACTTCCCTAGATAACAATAGGGATTTACGGGTGGCCTCGCTGCAAGTGGAGCAGGCCCGCGCCCTGTACCGGGTGGAACGGGCGGCCCTTGTGCCTTCTATCGGTGCGACCGGCAGCGGAACGCGGCAGGGCATACCGGAGAACGCTTCCGGGCTTGGGAAAGATACGGTTTCGTCCACCTACAGCGCAAATATCGGCACAACGGCCTTTGAACTGGATTTGTTCGGGCGTATCCGCAGCATGAATGAGCGCGCGCTTGAGGAATATTTTGCAACGGAAGAAGCGCAGCAGGCCGCCCGCATTGCCCTGATCGCGGAAACCGCCAACGCTTATTTGACCTATCTTGCTGATAAGAAGTTGCTCGGCATTACGGAAGACACGCTCAAATCACAGCAGAAAGCCTACGCCCTTATCAAGAAGCGTTACGATCTTGGCACGTCCTCGCAGCTTGATCTTGAACAGGCGCGCACGTCCGTTGAAACGGCCCGCGCTAATCGCGCCCGTTACCTTCGCTTTGTGGCGCAGGATAGAAACGCGCTTGAATTGTTGATGGGAACGGCCCCGGATATGGCAGTGCTGGATTCCTTGACGCTGGATACAGTGCAACTGGCGGATAATCTTCCCGTTGGCTTGCCTTCCGCCGTATTGCTGGAAAGACCCGATATTAAACAGGCCGAACATTCCCTGAAAGCGGCCAATGCGAATATAGGCGCGGCGCGCGCAGCGTTCTTTCCGACCATCAGCTTGACCGGCTCGGCGGGCTTTGCCAGCGAAAGCCTGTCCGATTTGTTCAAATCCGGCTCATCCCTTGCGTGGTCGTTCATACCGTCAATCACGCTGCCGATCTTTGAGGGCGGGAAGAACATAGCAAATCTGGACAGCGCGACCGCCGGACAGAAAATCGCCGTGGCGCAGTACGAAAAATCCATTCAAACGGCATTCCGCGAAGTGGCGGACGAGCTGGCGGCGCGGGGAACCTATACCGAGCAACTGGCCGCGCAGACCGCTTTGGCTAACGCCACCGGCAACGCTTACCGGATCTCCCGCGCCCGGTATGATCAAGGCACGGACAATTATTTAAGCGTTTTGGATTCACAGCGTGAACTCTACAGCGCGCAACAATCGGAAATCACGGTGCAGCAGGAACGCCTGTCTAACCTTGTAAATCTCTATAAAGTTTTGGGCGGCGGGAAATGAGTATATCTCCGGCCCTGTTTTCTTACGGAACGCTCGCGCTTGCGATTATTTGCGAGGTAACAGGGTCGGCATTTCTGCAAAAATCCGAACAATTCTCAAAACTTGGGCCGACCGCCATGATGGTGATTTTTTATCTGGCCTCGTTCTTTTTTCTAGCGCAAGCCCTTAAATATCTTCCGCTTGGCATTGCCTATGCGATATGGGCCGGGATTGGCATTGTTCTTACGGCGATAGTCGGAATAATCGTATTCAAACAAAATCTTGATCTTGCCGCTATCGCAGGCATTGCCATGATTATTTGCGGTGTTCTCGTTATCAATCTTTTATCTCATAGCGCAGGCCATTAAAGGAGAAAAAATGAATAGCTTTTCCAATTTAGAGAAAAACGAACTTGAACAAGCCATACGAGAAACTCGTGCCGGTATAGAAAAATTGCAAAGAAGCCTAGAGCAGTTGGCAAAGGCTCCTGACAATAATCTGGTTTTTCCCAAGCTAAAGGAATCCATCTATTCACTGATAGACAAATTACAGATTGAGCTTAACGCCTTATGGCATGAATACGAAAGCGGTAGTGAAGGTTAGAAAACAACGCCTATGACAGACCAAAGACTAACTGGGAAAACAATCGAAATTGAGGCGGAAGGTGCAAGACTTTCGGCCCGTTTCTTTGCGCCGGAAGGACAGGCAAAAGCGCACTTGGTCATGCACAGCGCAACCGGCGTGCCGCAAGGCTATTACGCACCGTTCGCGGATTGGGCCGCGAAACAGGGTATTGGCGTTCTGACATACGATTACCGCGATTTTGGAGCTTCACAGCACCGCCCGATGCGAGAAAGCAAGGCGACGTTTTCCGACTGGACAATCCGCGATCAAGGAGCAGCCGAGGCTGCGCTTGCAGAACTGGCACCGGCAGGGCCGTTATGGATGCTTGGTCATTCGGCAGGCGGATTGACATTTTCATTCCGTAAGCATAACGCGCGCGTGGAACGCATTACGACGATTGGGGCCGGGTTCGCTCATTTTACCGATCATCCGTGGAGTTACCTTCCGACCGTGCTGGCCTTCTGGTTTGCGGTCGGCCCGCTTGCCACAACGCTTGCGGGGTACCTGCCGGGGAAGGCGTTGCTCGTTGGAGCTGATTTGCCTGCGGGGGTTTATTGGCAATGGCGTAAATGGTGTACGCGGCGCGATTTTTTCCAGAGCGATATTGGCGTAACCATGCCGAAGCCGGATTTTCACATGGAAGGCCCGCAAGTGCGAATATTGACGATGGAGGATGATGTGGTCGTGCCTCCCGTTGCCGTTCTCCGCTATGTTGCCGCCTTTCCCCAAGGGCGGGTGACGTATCAAAAACTTCATCCATACGATTACGGATTGCCCTCGCTGCGTCATATCGAGGTGTTTTCCCGCCGCAATTCCGCCGCATGGCCCGCCATCCTTGGGCTGTAAACGGAAACTTGAGTAAGAACCTTTAACCCGCTAACAACACTAAGGAGAGAACCATGAGTACAGAAAACAACCTGTTTTGGACTTCCGGCCCCGCCAAGGAAAAACTGGAAGAACTGCAAAAAGCGCAAAGCGAATTCGCCTCAAAACTTTTTAATGAAGGCTCTGAATTTCAGAAAAAGCAATTCGCGCTGATTACCGATCTTGTTCAAAACCAAGTCGCATTCAGCAGCCAGATATTTTCCGGCGCGTTGAATATCATCAACGACAACGGAATTCTTGCTGAGAAAAAAGCGGCGAAAAGCAAATAAACAGGCGACCGGATTTCAGGGCTGGCCCCGCGCATATTCTGCGCGGGCGTTGGTATGCCTGCACGAGATCAATCCCCCCGACCCCCAACGACCTAACCTAACCGGGCGGATTGGGAGAAGGGCCGAAAGAAATCCGGCCCTTTTCTTTTATCTCGCTGCCAGGCGCGCGGGCTTCAAAACCGGCCCCCGGCTTTTTCAGTCCCTTCAAGGGGTTATGAGAATCGGGTATGCTACCGCTATGCGGCTCTTATGGCCGTATCCCGCCAGCCCGCCTATAAAAATTGAAACTATAGTTGGCATGTGTTATATTGATAAGGAGGCCAGTATATGGCTCAGAGCGTAACGCCAAAAACGGTTGTAGTGTATGTTGATGCAAGGAGCCGGAAGCCGTTCACGGAATGGGTTCAAAGCCTCAAGGATATACAGGCCAAGCGTAGGATTGCCGCCCGCCTTCGCCGCGTTAGCGAAGGGAATTACGGCGACTATAAGCATGTTCAGGACGGCGTATATGAATTGCGCTTGTTCTTTGGCCCCGGCTACAGGGTTTATTTTGGCGAGGATGGAGATACGATTGTCGTTCTGCTATGCGGCGGCGATAAAGGTTCTCAAGAAAAAGATATTGAGGCTGCTTTGGCCCATTGGAAGGAGTATCAAGATGGAAAGAAAATATCAGACGCTTGATGAGTTTGAGGAAGAAATACTCCGGAATCAAAAGCCGGAAGATATTGACGCCTATATGGAAGGCATGTTTGAAGAATTCGCGGAAGACGGAAATGTCGGTGCGTTGCTGGCGTCCTTGCGCGTGATCGCCAAGGTCAAAGGCATATCCGGCATTGCGGAAGAAACCGGGCTGACACGGCAGGGCTTGCAAAAGGCTCTTTCCGAAAAGGGCAATCCGCGCTTTGAAAGCATAAATGCCATTATGAAGGCTATGGGCTATCGTCTTGTGGCCGAAAAAATAGACGCGGTTCACGCCTGATTATTATGCGGGAAGATGGATAATGACTGATAAGCCGACCAGCACATACGAACGGGAAATGAAAGACCCGGCTTTCAGAAAGAAGTATGAAAAGGAATATGAGGCCTTCCTTCTTTCCGAGCGCGCCCTTGCCTTGTCGCAGGAAGATCAAACGCCGGAAACCGGCGATTAACGAGATACCCCTGAAATACCGTTTCTAGCCCCACTGGTGGCGTGGGGTGGGCCTTTGGATTCCGGGGCGGTTCCTATATCGGAATCCGGTTCAAATCCCATAGCGGTAATTGTACCGGCGACCAATAAAAACCGTTTTCCAATTTCCGGTTTTTGCTTGTCCGGTGCAGGGAAAAATGCAAGATTATCTAACGGAATTATCTAACACCGCATAATTCCCGGTAGATGCTCTTGGTAAGGTTTTGATTTAGTTACGTTTTGAAGCGCAAAAACGCCCTAAACTCGTAACGCTCATAACCTGAAGGTCAGAGGTTCAAATCCTCTTCCCGCAACCAATCTTTCCAGACGAAACATTCTCAGCCCTTGGGCGACAGGCCTCAAAAGCGCAGTAAATCTGCGGTTCCAGGCTGTATGGCTGAAGGATGCGGCCCGCCGGTACAGCCGCCAAACGCCGCCATTTCCTCTCCAGAGAGCCGTTTTTCTCCAAAAGCTGACCACTAAACCCCCAAACGCCCTTCAGCTTTTTTGTGATGGAAAATCAAGGAGATGATGAAAATGGCCCGCCGGATGGTTCTTTTTTACCAAATGGCATGCGGGTTGGACAAGAATTAATAAGTTTTTATTAGCGCAATGTTTTTGCTTACCGGTGTTTTCCGATTAGTTGTTGCGAATGCTATCCTGCTGAAAGTATTGTTGAATAGATAATGAAAAGTTTGATTTTATGAACCTTCCGTCCCCAATTCCTACCAGCAATTTTCTGCGGTATTGGCGCAGCGCTTTGGCTGATGAAGACCTGATGGGGTTGTCTGCTAAGGACAGCCCGGTTCGCATGTCGCCAGATACTGCGCAGGCGGGTGCTCTGGATGCCGGCTCTGTCCGGAAAATTCAGGAAAAGTGGAAAAATCATAAAGCGAAGGAATCCCCGTCCCGCAAATCAGGTGATCTTCGTGAAGATGATACCGAATCCATACCTGTCATTCTTTATATGAAAGGACTGGGGCCTGAATACAGGCATGGGAAGACTTCAGGTGATAAAACCCCCAATTCCATTCATTACACGCTTTTTGTGCCAGCTCTTTTATCGACTGATGGGAGGATTTCTCCCAGGGATGATTCCTTGCCCTGGATCGGTCGTAACTATTTATTCCCCAGGCTACCCACCGACAGGGATGATGAGAGCGTTCCGCTTATCGGAGAAGTTGAAGCGTTCGATAAATGGCTGAGTGAAAAACCGCTGGAAGCCGCGACATGGAATGACCTGATGGCGTGGTGCGATGGTTTGTGGGATCGGGTTACAGATGGCCGCGTTCCCGATGGCTTTGTGGTCTTGCCAGACATCTGCATGGATATTGAGGAATCCGAAAAGGGTACGGGAAAGCAGATTCTTCAGCTTTATGATGCGCTTCTTGCTGAAGAAAAAGTGCCTGCGCTTTTCGAGCGTCTCTGCCATGGGAAAAAGAATCCTATTGTTGTAAGCGAAGGATTGCGGCGGCGGCAAATGTCCATGCCGCGTGGCACGATGAGCGCATCGTATGGTTTGGCAAACAGTCAGGCGAATGCAGTCGCAGCGTTTACGGGGATGGCAACGGGTGATCTTCTGGCGGTCAACGGCCCGCCGGGCACAGGGAAAACGACACTCTTGCAAAGCATTATAGCGTCTGAAGTGGTGGCGCGTGCTTTAGAAGGCGGAGTACCCTCCGTCATTGTGGGCGTATCCACGAACAATCAGGCTGTAACCAACATCAACCGCAGCTTGAATGAGATGTTCGATGGCAATTCTGCCGCAGACTCTTTTCCATGGGCGCATCGCTGGGTTCCGGATGCGAAGACCTACGGCCTTTATCTGCCTGCGGATTCAAAAGTCAAAGAAGCTCAAGAGGATGGCTTGGCCATTGCTAAGAAGGAATGGATTAGGGGCGAAAAGAAACCTCAATGGACAGGTTTTACTGAGAAGGAAAGAGATTCTCGTTATTTGATGCAAGCGCAATTAATGTGGCTTGCGGGTTATCAGGATACATACAGCGCTTCCGTCGAAACGGTTGAGGCTGGACTGGATACGCTGCGGAACGATCTTGATCGTGTCGTCAAGAAGATCAGGTCCATGCAAGAGGTTATCGAAAGATTCCATGAAATCAATCAATGGTGGCGCGATACGGCTGGCGATATACAGCCTTCCGTTTTTGTGGAGAATGAAGGGATATCCGTACAGGCAGCGCAAAAGAAGCTTGAAGAATGTAACCATTATGCGCGCCAGCTTATTGGCGTTCGTGGAAAAGTTGCAGGCGCTTTGGCGCCGCGTGGTTTTGGTGAATGGTTGGCGAAGATTATTCCTCTTTTCCATGGGCTGGCTATCAATGGGCAGATTGAACGCTTGTGCGGATTGGCTTCGGCGGACGACCTGATCGGTAAATTGTTTGAAGAACAGATTTATAACAATACTGATCCGCAGGGCTGGATAGCGCGGACAAAACAGCTTTTGCAGCAGGCTAAAAAAGATAAGGGCGATGCTGAACAAGCGGTTGAAATATGCAGGAAGAATTATGAGGTTCTGGAAGGGCGATTAAAGGAGCGAGGTGATTGTCTAGCCGCCCTGCAAAACTCCTATAAAACGCTTCTGGCGCAGGCATCCTCTGAATTTCAGGTCGATGTTACTGGATATGCAACGCAGGATCGTCCAAGCGTAGCCGATTTTGACCGCGTTCTGGATGTTACGTTGCGGCACAAAGCATTTCAGATTGCCGTGCGCTATTGGGAGGGACGCTGGATCCTAGAAGTACGAAACTTGCAGGATGCCCCGGACACCGACAAAATTCATGGATTGGGACGCGAGGGTATGGAAGCGCGTTTCCGTCGCTGGTGCATGTTGACCCCGTGCTTGGTCAGCACGTTGCACAGTCTGCCGAAGCATTTTCAGTTCTGGGGCAACAATGCCGTAAATTACATGCTTGAATATATCGATCTGCTGATCATGGATGAATCCGGGCAGGTCAGCCCGCATATCGGTGCGGCCTCTTTCTCTCTGGCAAACCGTGCCGTCGTGGTGGGCGATATTTACCAGATCGAGCCGGTCACGAAAATTTCCCGTGGCACGGACTACGGTAACAGCCGTCAATACGGCCTCCAAAGCCTATGGTATGACGATGAGCCGGCAAGCCCGCACCTTGTCAGCGAACCGAGAGATCGCACGCCTAGCGGCAGCGTCATGAGATTGGCGCAGGCTGCCAGTTGTGCCGTATCGCCAGGCACAGAACAAGAGCCTGGCATTTTCCTGAGCGAACACAGGCGCTGTCGTTCCGAAATCGTCGCTTATTGTAACGAATTGATTTACGCCGGACGGCTGGAGCCGTTGCGGCAGATGAAGCCAGGAGAAGATCCTCCCCTGCCGCCCATGGCCTGGGCGCATGTTCGTGGCGACGCCCGCAAGCGTGGCGGCAGCTATGTGAATATAGATGAGGCCCGCGCTATCGTTGGCTGGATTTCTGAGAACGCTATGGAATGGCAGGCGCGTTATAACGGTGCCGCCTTAGAAGATATCGTTGCTATCGTTACCCCGTTCCGGATGCAGGCACAGGAAATAGAGATGGCGCTGTCAAGGGCGGGTTTACGGTCTGGTATCACTGTTGGCACTGTGCACCGCCTGCAAGGTGCGCAAAAGCCGATTATCATCTTCTCTCCGGTTTACAATGCGGATACGGCCAAAGGCCTGTTCTTCGATAGAAAACCCAACATGCTGAACGTCGCGGTTTCGCGGGCGCAGGATTCTTTTGTTGTCATTGGTGATATGCGGCTTTTCCGTCACGGGGACAATGCGCCATCTTCTATTCTCGGCAAGATATTGCTTGCGGACGCGGGTAACGAGCTATCCAATGTCGGCGGCCATTATCATTTCCCGCAAGAATTGCTGGTGCAGGCAGCACGTATATCGACACTCGATGGGCATCGTCAGGCGTTGCGGGGCGCTTTGACCAATATAAAGGCAGGGGAAACAGTGGTGATTGCCTCGCCCTGGATTACCATGAAAGCCATCGAAGCCGATGGGCTTTCTGCTCTTGTTTCTGCCGCCGTAAAGGAGCGCGGGGCAAATGTATGTATTATTGTAGACGGCGAACTGTCCCTTCGTGATCAAAGTCACCGTGCGGCAGATGCTATAGACGAAATGAAAAGAGCCGGGGCGCAAGTTTCCCCTGTTACCAACATGCACAACAAAACTCTCATCATTGGCAATTCAGAAATCATCGAAGGATCTTTCAATTGGCTGTCGGCAAACAGGCTGGAGAATGATCGCTATGTCCGGCATGATACGTCCTGGCGTATTACAGGGCACGCTGCGCCTGAAGCCATAGAGGCTGCGAAACAAGAATTTAGAAAAATCGGTGCGAATATATAGATAGGCTCAATTATTGACGCCAGCTCTAGTCAGGCTCTCCAAACAGCAATTCACTGATTGTTTTCGCAGACTTGAGTTGATTTATATTCGTATAGCGTGGCCCCTGCATGGCGCCTGATCGCGCGTCGGCATATTTGATGGGGCCGATTTCCTGTGCCGATCCTTTGAAATAAACAATATATTTGCCGGTATCGCCGTAAGGTTCAATCCGGTCAATTTCTGCATAATGTGTGATCGCCATAACAGGCTTTACGCGATAGGCCGCGATGTATTTCAAACGTTCCAACATGCCGCCACCAATACGGATGGCATACCACTTCCTGTCCTGAATGAATGTTTCTTGAAATCCATCTTCTTTAGCGGGCACGATCACTGTATCCCAGAGATCGGGATTTGAACGCCAGTCGTTTGTTGCCGGTGCTGTCTTTACCGGTGCGCGATAGGTTTTGGGTTCTTCAAATGCGTGAACGCCAAGCAAGGGTAGAATTTGTAGCATCTGGCGGGAGAACGCCTGCATATCTGCGCGTTCAGATTCCGACATGCTGGGCTCCATCGGGGCGACCTGATTGTCGAGCCTGCAGCGTTTCATGCATGTGGCCTTATTGTGCAAGAACCATTCGAGCCAGGTAATGTGAGCACGGTTCAAAAAATCATTGTTGGAAACAAAGACAATCGCTTTATCCCAAAAATCTTTCTTCTTGCGATGGAGATCAAGTCGCCCTTTGATATCGTCCGTCTGCCCGATATAGAGCACTGGCATGTCCGGATCGGATTCCTTGTATCCGGAGAGAATATAAACGCCGAGCTTTTTCATCTCGGGTCTTTGGCAAGCGACATCCCATTTATCACGTGGGAAAATCAGGCATTCGCCCGTCCAGTTCTTAAGACTGACAATCCGTATCCCTTCCGGGTCGCCGTGGGGGACGAATATATTGATGTTATAGGCTTCCGCCATGCTATTACTCAATTTTGCTTGGTTTTTTGTAAAGCTACATGAGGGCAGGCTCGCTGCCAAGAAAACATTACAATGATGGCGGCTATAATTAAGGATCACGCACGGTTTATGCGCGCTTCCAGTTCTGTAAGGCCATTAATAATTGCCTCCCAGGCTGGAAATCCTCCCATGAACATTTCTGCCATTTTATCGTAGTCGTCCTTGAGAGATTTCTGCTGTTCCTGGCTGGGTATTAGTTTTAGGCTGCCCAGTGTGGCGGTTCCGTAAGAAGCTTTCGCATCTTTGAAAAGCAGGCTTTTGTTTCTCACCACGCGTTCTAGCAAGGCAGAATTTCTCAATGCCGCATCCGCAATGCCTTTCTGGTCCAGCATATATGTATCGTAATAATGACGTGACATCCGGTCACGCATTTTCGATCCATGATGTAATGCATGAAGGATGGTTGCCTTTTCCCAGAAGGTACGGTCGGCCCCTAACACGGAGACATTTGATGATGGATCAGGAAAAATGTCCGGGAATGTTTCGGTTGCATATGGCATGATTGTACGAGTTTCGTTTGGCTCGATTTCGCCTCTTGCGCCGAATTCCAATTTTATTTGTGGCCTTATGTAGCTTGCTGGTGGGCTTACACCATAGAGGCCAGAGCCATACATCCCACTGCCATATCCTCCATAACTGAAAACTTTGGGATAATGAAAAAGTATGGTCTGGCGCTCAGGATCTTCTGCATCAAGGCCGATACTCCATCCCTCATTACCGAGCAAATTTTCGATATTTTTATACAGTTCTGGCAAGGCGACACGTTCAACAAAAAGCTGAGCATTCTCTTTGAGTGCATCAATTCTCCGCTCACGCTCCTTGCCTGATATGTCTTCTTCCATAGGCTCTCTGCCATCGGCAAGAAATGGCGCATTGTGGCTTATGGTCAGATCAATATCTTCAGAAAACCGCTCTATTAAACCATAGGCTTTGGATAAAGATGTACCGCCTTTGAATGTTAGGTAAGGAGCGAGATTGGGGTTTGAAAAAAGCCTTTTCAGCGTCCAACAGACCCAGAAATCTTTCTCAATAATAATGTCAGCCAGATCGCGCCTGCTGGCGGCTTCTTGAAGAATATCGCGTCTTTCCTGATCAGGCCTAGTGGCGAATTTGTCCATGCTTTGTTTTTTGTATCCTCAAAATCACATCTGCCATCCATCCAGGTACTTGTGAGGCGGCAGCGGCAAGGCCTTTCAAGTCATGATCATCAAGCCGACGGGCACATTGCAGAATCGTTTGATTATCAATGTTATTTTTACCCAGATAGGACAAAGCCTGAAGTGTAAAATTTGCTTTGCGGGAAATACGATCCAGAATCGGCACCCTGGCATGTTTCAAAGTGATTGTTCGTCCGGCCACTTTCTTCGTTCTGGAGGGGCCATTGGTCATGTAGGCAGGTCGGGCCGGAACCTGCGTGGATAATCCCAGAAGGTTTGCGGCAGTCGCACCGGACGGAAAGACACTATCCCCAGTCTTGGAGGCAAGGGCCTGCGCCAGATCATCTGCGCCAGGGGAGAGCGTTCCCAGCATGGGATGCTGTTTTGGATAATCATAAACACCGCGATCCAAGCGGCGAATAAGGCCTTTTTGCACAAGGCGCGAGAGGGTTTGATCAACGGCGGCGCGGGTGCCAACATCAAGAAAGTCTTTGGGCGTGAAAACCCAGCCGCGCTGCTTGGCGCGGATCCTTTTGATAATCGTTGTGGCAATCGTGCCCATGGCAAATATATCCTTACAGTTAGATTATATCATATATATTTCTGACATTCAAATTACACAAAAAATTACTTAATATATTGATATTAAATAATAATATATTCTTTAATTTAATAAAGTGCTTTTGATATTTATGTCAAAGAATAAATACCCATAACCATTTTCCACAACGGTCGTTATCACGCTGCGTTGGACAAGAAAATATGATAAATTTTGAAAATCGATTTTTTCAATTTTTGTGAAGTTTGCGCTGCTGGCCTGTCTGATTGCTGGTTCTATCACAATTTTCAGAACAAAACCGGATATATCATCAAAAGCTAAAAACAGAAAATTTTTGCTTCCAATGGGGCGTATTTTATTTTTTCCGCTATTGAGTTTGAATTTCGAGAGTGTTTCCCGCTGATTAGTAACGGCTACTTAAGTTATAAACTCCTCTGTCTTATGATTATCAATCTTT
>QFNK01000237.1 GCA_003240795.1 Micavibrio aeruginosavorus
CGGGTTCAATTTCCAGTGGGCATGGTCATCGGGATGGTGCGCGGGGCAATTCGCTTAATTCATTGAAATTACTTGCTATTTAATTGTTCCTCTTTGGTAGCAGGGATGGTAAAAAAATTTCCGTATGCTCGACCAACAAGCCATTTTCTTTATGAAATCCATTCCGTTCTTCTCCGGGCTTCCGGCAGCGGATGAAGAAAGGCTCTACCAACTTTCCAGCATTCATGATTACACCAAGGGGGATCACGTTTTCTTGCGTGGCGATAAGGCGCAATCCTTTTACATTGTCATGGGCGGGTGGGTGAAACTTTACCGCGACACACACGAAGGGGACGAAGCCGTACTCGGCCTTATGACACGCACGGATATTTTTGGCGACATGGCTATCTTTAATGGAGAGATCCATCCCTTTTCAGCGCAGGTTGTGGAGAATGCAAAAATAATCTCCATCCCAGCGGATATTTTAAAGTCCAGCACCTATTCAAATCCTGAAATCATGACGCGCATCATGCAGTCTTTTGCGCAACAGATGAACAGGCTGCAATTGGAGAACGAACACCTTTCCGTTATGTCTGCCCCCCAACGGGTGGGATGCCTTTTATTGCAATTGTCGGGCGGTACCGAACGGCAAAGCCAGACGATCCGTCTTCCGTACGAAAAATCTCTCGCGGCCAGCCGTCTGGGCATGAAGCCTGAAACATTTTCCCGCGCGCTAGGTCAGTTAAAAGATCTTGGCATCAAGGTGAATGGCGACATGGTAGAGGTAAAAAATATTCACGCCCTTGCCCAATTTGTATGTTCCGATTGTTCGGCCTGCGATCAGGATTGTAAATTTTCCGGCATGCATCAATGCGAAGGCAACAGGTCGAAGGCCTAAAGCCTCACTTTTTTCCTGTTTTCAGGCAGCCAGCCTTTTTGATCTTCATGCAGGCATAAGATAACAGCCTGGTTTTTATTTTTTGCATGCTCCAAAACGGCCTGCATGATTTTGTTTTCCAGTTCAGCATCCAACCCTTCGGACGGCTCATCCAGAATAAGGCATGGGGCGTCGGACAAAATTGCGCGCGCCAAAGATATACGCCTTACCTGGCCACCGGAGAGGCGCCAGCCATTTTCGCCGACATAAGTATCAAGGCCGTCTGGCAGAGCCTGTATCATATCTTGTAAACCAGCCTTGTTACAGATATCCAGAATTTCATTTTCCTGCGCATCCGGCCTGGCGAGTAAAAGGTTTGCGCGGATCGTGTCGGCGAAGAGATATGGCTTTTGCGGCGATATAGCGAAATGCGCGCGCATGCCCTCCTCAGCATACTCCATTGAATCGCGGCCATTGATAAAGATGTTTCCTTTGCTCGGGATCCAGAAAGCGCAAAGAAGATTGATGACGGTGCTCTTCCCGCTGCCGCTTTTACCTTCGAGAACCAGAATTTCACCGGCGTTTATAGAAAGAGACAAATTGCGAAGGACGAGGCCTCTTCCGTAAGAAAAATCTATATCTCTGATGTGGAAAGAGAAGTCATCTTGGGTGCGTTTTATCGCTTGGCCGCGATGTTTCCGATTTTCATTCTCCCTCCCCGTCAGCGTGAACACTCGCTTGGACGCTATAATCGCTGACTGAAGAGATTGAAGAGCAGCGGGGAGAGGCATAACAATATCAAAGCAGGCAAACGCGACCAGAGCGGCCATAGCCAAATCAGCCGGATTTATAGTACCGTCATTGACAAGCGGGATAACAAGTACAAACGCACCGGCCATTGCAATCCCCATGCAAATCATTATGGCAGCCTGTATGAGGCACTCACGCAATTGGATTTTCTTTTGTAGAGATAGAAGGCGTGAAGATTTTTCTTCAACTTGTTTAAGGCTTGTGTTCAGGCGGCCATAAACCAGCAATTCCTTCATGCCCTGCAAACTGTCTGTCAGCCCACGATTTAAAGCTGTTTTTATATCTGAAATTTCCGTTTCTTCTTCGAATGAGCGGCATCGTGCCATTACAGGCACCAGAAAGCCGGAGGTGAGCAAAAGCGTTAGCAGAAATACTCCTAGCGGCCAGTAATAAAAAAACAGCCATGTACTCAGAATAATCGTAGCGAGAATGGCCGTTATGATCGGGACAATCCCGTTCAGGTAAAAACACTCCAGCGTGTCGACGTCGGCGCGCAGACGGCTGAAAATTTCAGCGCTATGAAGATCTCTGATGCCGGCAGGCGCAAGCGGTTCCAGACGGTTATAAAACCACACCCGGAATTCGGATGTCACACGCAGCGCGGCATCGTGGTTTACAAGGCGTTCAAAATAACGTCCGCCCGTACGTAATATGGACATTCCACGAATAGTGGCAGCGGGCGTAAAATAATTGATGGTCGTTATTTTAAGCATGCCGGCCAGCCCCATGGCCGCGATAAACCATCCGGAAACAGCAAGCAAAATTATGCCGGCCAGCATCGTTGTGAGCGAAAGGGCAATACCGCCTGCTACTTGCCATTTAAAAGGCGCATACAAGGATATAAATCGCAAAATATTTTTCATGCGAGCCCCCTTTCTGTCACGTGTGCACCTTCGACATAAAGGATTCGATCTGCGGCACTTAGTGTTGCTTGGCGATGAGCCGCGAAAAGAACCGTTGCAGTCTTATTACACTTCAATACAGCATTATGGATTACCTCTTCTGTTTCTGCATCAAGATGTGCAGTCGGCTCGTCCAGTAGCAGTAAGGATGATTGACGGATCATCGCCCTTGCAAGACCTACACGCTGTTGCTGTCCGCCCGATATTCCGGTTCCACGCTCGTCTATGATCTTATCAGCCAAATCGGATATGCGGCAAAGAGTCATCACGTTTCGGATTTCATCGGCCGATGCATTTTCACGCGCCATTTTTATATTTTCCTCGATACTGCCCTGAAAGAGGTGCGTCCGCTGCCCTAACCATGACAGATGAGCGCGCCATTGATCCAAATCAGTTTCACCGAGCGGCTGGCCATTGACCCGGATTTCACCTTCCTGCGGTCTTATAAAACCGAGCAATAGAGAGATGATCGTACTTTTCCCGCCACCCGAAGGCCCTACGAGAGCGATTTTTTCGCCGCTTAAAACTTTGAAGCTGATATTTTTAAGGATAGGAACGTCCGCACCATAGGAAAACGATACATTTCTGAATTCAATTTCTATTTTATCCGCATGGAAATCTTTTTCTCCAGCGTCGATTTTTTTCTCCATATCTAAAAGATTTACGAGCTTTTCGGCTGAGCCTATTGCATCCATTTTCGCATGATAATGCGTACCCATCCTGCGCAGCGGCAGGTAAAATTCCGGCGCAAGAAGGAG
>QFNK01000238.1 GCA_003240795.1 Micavibrio aeruginosavorus
GTCGATGACCGCGCCGTCGCCGATGCTCGCGCCGAGGCGCATATAACCCTTGATCAGCGGCGGGAGGGAGGCGAACACCTTTTTCACGTCGATCTGGTCTTTGGGGATGATGTTGGCGTTGACGAAACGGCTCTCCAGCGCGCGCGGCCGCAATTCCGGCTGGGCAAGGTGATAATGGTGCAGGTAGGAAAGCTGCGGCGCCAGCTCCTCTATATCCGTGCCGTGCAGGCTGGCACACCCGAACATCAGGCCGATCTTGTGCTCGCCCACGTAAACAGCAATTCCCTGCCACAGTTTCTGCAGGACCGGACGCGTACGGTAGGGCGGCAGGACGCAGGAGCGGCCAAGCTCCAGCAGGACCGCGCCGCTGTCGAGAAGGGCCGAGATATCATATTCACCGCTGGTGTAAAAACGCCCGAACTTGTCCGCGACATCGCGGCGAAGAAGGCGGTACGTCCCGACGATCTGCTCCTCGTCGCCGTTTTCGCCCTGATCCACGACGACCAGATGGTCTGTCACGGCATCGTAATCGTCGACATCCATGCCGGTGGCCATCGTACGCTCATCCGCGACGGCCTTGTATTCTTCGTAAAAGACTTTGTAGCGAAGGCGCTGGGCCGCAACGATCTCTGCCGGACTGCGCGCAAGCCTGACAATGATTCTGTCTTCCTGCGTTTGGATGGAGGTGTCTGTCTTTGTCATTACCGCTGTACGCTTGTGGCTTTCGGGGTATATCTCGGTGCCGGAAATCAGTGCCATGTTTAGCAAAACTGGCCGCATAATTATAGGGAAAAACAAGGGCGGTAAATGCCCTTTCACAATTTTGTCGCCCTGCGCGCGCGCCCTCGAAATCTTTGCCGTTTGAGGCGCACGGCGTTTCGGGATAAGCTTGCCCCCATGCCACTGAAAACGCAGGAAATAGCCGTTCTTTTCGTCTGCACCGGAAACATATGCCGTTCGCCGACCGCCCACGCCGTGTTTTGGCACAAGGTGAGGGAGGCGGGGCTGGACGCGCATTTCCGTATTGAGTCCGCCGGAACGCACGGTTATCACATCGGCGACCCGTCCGATCCTAGGGCTGTTGCAACGGCTTGGACGCGCGGCGGGGTTGACATGTCCGACCTGCGCGCCCGCAAGATCAAGCCGTCCGATTTCGGGGAATTCGATTACATCCTCGCGATGGATAACGGCCATCACAGGATACTGAAAGATCTGTACGACCGTCCGCAGCGGGCCGGGCTCGCCATGTTCCTTACGGGAGCGGCCGCGGACGTGCCCGATCCTTATTACGGAACCCAGCGTGATTTCGATCATGTCTACGACCTTGTCGAGGCCGAATGCGATGCTTTGCTGTCCCGCCTGAGGGTAAAACACGGGCTGTAGTTTGAAATATTATTTCAATTTCAGGGGTTTTTACCAAAAAAATGAAGAAAACTTTGTAAAAATAAAAGTATAGAACATTTTTTTCAAAAGTTATGTTGACGCACTCTCGTGAATATGGAATAAGTACATCATCAGAACCCACACAGTTCGACAAAAAAATAATAAAGGTTATACCCCACACTATAACCTCAGCGTCTTGAAAAACTCTCCCGCCCCACACGGGAGAGTTTTTTCTTTAAACCCCAAAATCACAAGCAGACATAAAAAACCTGACGCATTGACTGCGTCAGGTTTCCTGTAAACTTGATAATTAAGCGGCGACGAGGTTGGTGGCGGAGTTTTTGCCGCGATCCATTTCCACGTCATAAGTAATTTGCTGACCGTCTTTCAGGCCGCGCATGCCCGCGCGCTCAACCGCGCTGATGTGAACGAACACGTCGTTGCCGCCGTCGTTAGGCTGGATAAATCCGAAACCTTTCGTTGCGTTGAACCATTTAACTGTACCTTGTGCCATGTTGGCCTCCTGTAGAAAAAGCACTTATCGTGCATGAAAAACCCGAACAACCATTGTGCGGGCTCAATCCGAAAAGTAGCGATGTCTTGGGAAATTGCTTAAAGCGATAACAAGTCAGAACGTAAAATCTCGAAAAGATAAGTAATCATAATAAGGGCAGTGCTGATTTAGCAAGAAGTATCTCTGCGGTAGCCTTTGCGAACAAACTGCCTGTGCAGAAGCGTTCAGCCTGCTCATCGATTTGGCCGGACGCAAAGAACGGTGTCCCCGGCGGGATTCGAACCCACGGCCCCAGGATTAGGAATCCTGTGCTCTATCCTGCTGAGCTACGGGGACTGGCCGTAACGGGTATTTATACCATCGCTCCCGCGGCGGCAACTTATTGTGCTATGGGCGCCGTACCGAATGGCGAGCCTTCGACGGCAGCGCTATCCGGCTCCGCCGGAGCAGGCGCCGCCGGCTCGGGAGGTGAAAGCTGTTCTGTCTTTCGTGCTTCCTGCTGGCTGGCAAGCGTTCTTACCTGCGCAATGAAGGCATCCACCGCATTTGCAGGAGATTGCTGGGCCGCGAGTTCCGCACTGCATGTGAATTCAATGTCCGGCCCCTTATAGGTATCGACGATATAGCTCGGCGTCCGCGCGCGCATGGCTTCTTCCAGCCTCTGGTCGTCCGTTTGTCCCGGCCCTTCGTAATAAATGTCACGGATATTGACCGTATCGCCATCACGCAGGTCCGCGTCAGGATTTAGGACAAAAACATTGGACACGCTGGACGGCGTGTCGATCACCACCATGCCGGCGTTGTTCATTAGAACGTTGGTCCGTTTCAGGTAAACCTTGCGCGTTCCGTTGCTGGCTTTTACCGCCTCCCACAAATACGGCTCGCCGTTCTTTTTCACGATGGCAGAGAGCGGAAGGCGCTGGGCGCCTGTTTCACGCTGAAGGATAATCTCCGCGCGCTCCGCATCGTTCAGGCCGGAATCGTCTCCCGCACGCTGGGGTGAGGGCTCTTCATCGGCAAGAAGGATAACCGACGCATAATGTCCGTCTGAATGCTCCGGCGCGATGGAGGATACTGTTGCGCCGATATCGGCCAGAGCCCCGTTCGATCCGTACAAAAGGACGCGCTGCCCTTTGGCGATATCTCCGGCCTGTGACATCGGGATCATGCCGCCGAGGAAGCGGCCGTTTTCCTGGCGCGTGACATTTACACTGACGGTCTTCAGAACCGCGCCTCGGCTCGGCGGGCTGGCGTCATAGACGGTCAGGTTGGGCGCACGTTTTTCGGTATTTTGATCTGCCGCATCATTCTCTGTGGCAGGTGCCGGGGCGGACGGTTTCCACCCGGCTTTGAAAAGGAAATAACCGCCTGCGACGCCCGCAACCGCGATAATGATCGCGGCGGTGATGCCGGCCAGAACGC
>QFNK01000239.1 GCA_003240795.1 Micavibrio aeruginosavorus
GGCCGAAGACGGCAGATCCGCCCAGCTGCGCGCGCCATAGGTTGTCTTGCTCCACCCCTTGACCGTGCGGTAGATCGGCTTCACATTCGCCTGATGAACGATCCTTTCTTCGCCGCTTAAAGCATCGATGTTGGACTTTTCCGGTAATGCGTTTACAATAGGTTAAGCCTATTCAGGCATTCTTATGCTTTAACAGCACACCGGGTTTAACATATCCATGGCAGAGACAGCGGTTCAGAATGAACCGGACACGAAGGTGAAGGCCTCACAAACTGAAAACGCCGTGCCCGCGAAAACGGATGCGGGCGCGACGGATGTGGCCAAATCGGGCTTTTCCGGCGAGTGTGCGTTTAACGATCATATCGTTGTCTATTCCGGCACCAATCTGCCCAAATACGACCGCGGCGCGGTGAAGGCTTTTTCCGCGCGCGGGACGGACAAGGCGCCGTCAAACCTGTTTGCCCTTATTTGTGAAGACCACCTGACGCCGCGCACGTCGAGAATGGGAAGCTATGCCTCCATCGTCAATCCGGCGCTGGTCCGGCTTGTGGCTTCCGGCGCGATTGAATGGGCGCCCGCACGGCGGGAACGGTATTGCATCATCTATGAAGACGGTCTCGGCAATCCTCTGATCCCGAATGACACGACCGCCGCTCTCGGCCTGAAGCCGGAGATGGTGCTCAACATGATTATACGCCCGCTTGCCTCGGCACTCAGCGACCTGCGTGACCGCGACATCGTTCACGGGAGTATCCGGGGTTCCAATATTTATGATGGCGGCAAAGCCGGTTATGAGAGAATTGTCCTCGGGGATTGTCTTTCCTCGCCAACGTCGAGTACGCAGCCCGTTCTTTACGAGACAATTGAAAGGGCATGCGCGATGCCTGTCGGGCGGGGGCCCGGCATTCTGCCCGACGACATGTATGCGCTGGGCGTTACGCTGGCGGTCATGCTTCGCCACAGCAACCCTCTGGAAGGGCTGAGCGATCAGGAAATCATAGAGCGCAAGATCGAAGACGGCTCTTATGCGGCCATTCTGGGCAAGGACAGGTTTACGGGCTCCATCCTTGAACTTCTACGAGGTCTTCTTCACGATGATGTCGGGCAAAGATGGCGTCTGGATGAGGTGCTGGAATGGCTGGACGGCCGCAGGCTTAGTCCCAAGCAGTCGGCGCGCCGGAACAAGGCCGCGCGTCCCATTCCTTTCAATGGGCGGAAATACACGCAGCCGGAAATCCTGGCGATGGATTTGAACCGCAATGTCAACGAAGCGCGCCAGCTTGTCGATGACGGCGAGATGGAGCAGTGGATTGTCCGCGCGCTCGAAGACAAGCCCATGGCGGCACGGCTTGAGAGCGCAATCCGTTCTTCGGAAGAAGGGGGGAAAAGCGCAGGGTATCCGGAACGCCTCGCGACGCGCGTCGGTATCGCGCTCGATCCCGAAGGGCCGATCCGGTACAAGAGTATCAGCGTCGCGCCCGAAGGTGTCGGCGCCGCGCTGATGGAAGCGTTCGTGATGAAGCGTGATCTCAACGTCTTCACCGAATTTTTTATGAATTACTTCATTACGCAGTGGGTGGACGCGCAGCCGACAACCGTGCAGGACGCGAGCAACCTGATCAGCAAGTTTGACGGAACGCGCGCGCATCTGCGTACCAAGGGGATGGGCGGCGGCCTTGAAAAATGCCTTTATGCCATGAATCCCGAGGCGCATTGCCTTTCCGAAAAGCTTTCCAAATACCATGTCAGAACACCGGAAGACATGATGTATGCGTTCGAGAAGATGTCAAAACTTCCTTCGCGTCCGGGCATGTTCTTTGACCGCCACATCGTCGCGTTTCTGTCGGTGAAAGACCGCAAGAATATCGACCCGTATACATTCGACCTCAACACGAGCGAGCAGTACCGCCGGACGCTTGCGGAAATGCGCACCTTGGCAACGATTCAAAAAAGATCGCAAATGCCGCGTTTTCCAGGCATTGCCGCATGGATGGTCGATAATCTGGAGCCTGTTTACGAGCGTTTCCACGACCGCGAATTGCGGGTCGAGCTGAGGAAAAAGGCGGAGCGTGCAAAGGAAACGGGAGACCTTGCAAAACTCGTCCTGCTTTTCGACAATCCGGCGCTTTATCAGGAAGACCTCGCGAATTTCCGCCGCGCGATGCGCAAGCATTATGATCTTGAGCAGGAGGTGGCGCAGACCGAACGTGATCTTCGTGATGAGGCATCGTTCGGCATCGGAACCGGCCGCCAGATCGCGGCGGTCGTTGCAGGTATTCTTGCGGGCATCATCATCCTTACGACGACTTTTATGAATCTGGCGGGCTGATATGGCGAAGAAAAAGAAAAAACCGGCAGGATGGAAAGGCCACGTATTCTTGATCGTGGCGCTTTTAAGCTCCGTGATGTTTTCCGCCATCATGATTATTTTCGTGATCGGCATGATCCCGACGCTGGTCGCTGGTGTGGTGGATAAAACGCATGGCAGGATACGCTGCCTGACGGTCGGCGCGATGAATTTCGCGGGCTGCGCGCCGTTCATGATCGAGGTTTTCAAAAAAGGGAACGATGTATCAACGGCTATCGCATACATGGTGCAGCCGCGCACGATCGTCGTGATTTATTTCGCCGCCGCGATGGGGTATCTCATCGACTGGGCGATGACCGGGATTGTGTCGTCCATCATGGTGCAGCGGGCACGCGGCAAGCTGAAGAACATGGAAAAGCAGAAAAAAGAACTGGTCGAGCGCTGGGGGCCGGAAGTCACCGGCACGATGCCGCTGGATGAATTCGGTTTTGCCGTCGGTGAAATGGGCACAATCGCCGGCGAAAGCACCGTGAAGTCTTAAACCTTCCTTAATGAGTATGTTCCTATAATCAAAAGTATAAAGCATGCATCGGCCATTACGGCCTTTTGCATGCTTTTGCCTTATCAGGGGTCTGAACAATTCGATATAAATGCGGTCTATTTTTATGAAGTCGCTTTTTAAAAGGTGGTTTGCAGGGATATCCGGCGTTGCGGCGCTGGAGTTCAGCCTTGTGGGCATACCTTTTATCCTGATGACCGTGGGCATTCTGGAGATGGCCATGATGTTTACAGCGCAAAGCGTCTTGCACGAGTCCGTATCGACCGCGTCGCGTCTTATCAGGACGGGGCAGCTGCAAAAAAGTGCCGCGAGTGGTCAGGAAGCGATGTTCAAGGATGCTGTTTGCGATTTCGCGGAAATTTTTATTCCGTGCGGCGCCATCAATTACCAGGTGCAAAAGCTCGACAGTTTTTCCGATGCGTCCGACGCGCCC
>QFNK01000240.1 GCA_003240795.1 Micavibrio aeruginosavorus
CGCGCGACCGTATTTGCGACGACATGGAAATCCGCGAAAAAGGCGTTTTCAAATTATTCTGGATCGTCGATTTCCCGATGTACGAATTCGACGAGAAGGCGCAGAAGATCGACTTCTCCCACAACCCGTTCTCCATGCCGCAAGGCGGGTTGGACGCGCTCAACGGCAAAGACCCGCTTTCTATTCTGGCAACACAATATGACTGTGTCTGCAACGGCTATGAACTTGCTTCCGGCGGTATCCGTAACCACCAGCCGGAAATCATGGAACGCGCCTTCGCTATTGCAGGCTATGACAAGGAAGTGCTGGAGAAAAAATTCGGCGGCATGCTGAATGCGTTCCGCTACGGCGCACCTCCGCACGGCGGCTGCGCGTTCGGCATCGACCGTATCGTCATGCTGCTCGCGGATGAGCCGAACCTGCGCGAAGTCTATGCCTTCGTCATGAACGGCCAGTACGAAGACCAGCTGATGAGCGCGCCAAGCGAGATCACGGAGCAGCAGTTGAAAGACCTGCACCTGAAACTCAACCTGCCGAAAAAGGTAGAAGCAGCTTAAGCGCGGAGGGTTTTTTCCTCCAGCAACGCCCGGTAATAAAGAAGCAACATGTTCGAACGTGGCAAGAGGGCTTTTTCAAAGCTCTCCGTCAGTTGCTTGAGCGTGATAAAATCAAAAATCTTTCCTGCCCTAAGTTCGAAACTTTCCATCGACCACGATGCGAACCCTCGTGAATCCACTTTTGTATCGATCAGAATGTTCATGTTCTTATGCCGGGGATCTTTTGCGATCTTATCCATCAGCGCCTTTATACTGTCACGCGGCCCTTCAATGATCTGAAGGAATTTTCCTTCAACGTAAAACAGGACGCCTGTGACGGCTATTCTTTGATTTTCGTACTTCCCGACACGGACAATCTCCGAAAGAGTTCTTTGGACATCGGCGTCTTTATCAGTGATGTCGCTGGTGTAAGCTATCATATGAAGCAATATATCTTTTCCTACTCTCGTTATGAGACGTTGTAGTTCAAGGATTATTCCTTAACTTAGAATTTGATCATAAAAGAATGGCGGAATGAGGGGCAATATGAACGCATTTCGGCCATGATTGGCATTGGAAAACTGTTGCTCTGGAACTGTCGCAGTGGCGGGTCGTTTGTGTGCGATACGAAAAGAAATGAGAAAAGGAATCTGCTATGCCCTATATCGAAACCCGCGACGCTGAAAACACAAAGCTTTACTATAAGGAATGGGGCAAGGGTAATGCCCGTCCTGTTATTCTCATTCACGGCTGGCCGTTGAACGCCGATAGCTGGGACCCTGTAACAAATGCGCTCGCAAATGACGGATGCCGCGTTATTGCGTATGACCGCCGCGGCTTCGGCCGCTCGGATCAGCCCTGCGGCGGCTACAACTACGATCAACTGGCTGACGATCTGCGCGCCGTGATGGAACAGACGGACGCCACGGAAAATGCCGCGCTGATCGGTTTCTCCATGGGCGGCGGTGAAGTCGCGCGTTATATGTCGCGTCATGGCGGCAAGGGCGTGTCGCAGGCCGTGCTTGTGTCCTCGGTGGTGCCTTACATGCTCAAGACGGACGACAACCCGGACGGCGTGCCTGAAAAACAGCTGAAGGAGATCGCCGCGGAAGTTGAAAAAGACCGCGCCGCATTCTTCCAGACCTTCTTAAAGGCGTTCTTCGGTGTCGGCCTGATATCCGAACCCGTAAGCGACGAACTTTTGCACCATGCATGGATCATGTGCATGCAGGCCGGCCTGCGCCCGACGCTGGAATGTGCAAAGGCATTCGGCTTCACCGACTTCCGCGCGGACCTGTCGTCGTTCAGGGTGCCTACGCCTGTCATTCATGGAACGAAGGTCAAGACGGTGCCTGTTGAGATGGGACGCGCGGCGGCCAAAGGCATCGCCGGCGCAAAGCTTGCCGAATATGACGGCGCGCCGCACGGCCTGTTTGCGTCTCATACGGACAGGCTGATAGAGGATTTGAAGTCCTTCCTCAAATCCGGCGGGGCCGTAATAAAAAGCGCCGCATAGATACAAAAATGCCCGGTCATACCGGGCATTTTTTATGCTTCTGTTTTTACGCGCAGAGCCTGGGCATGGTGTTTTTCAAACGTGACGCTTTCGCCTTTCTGCGGCATTTGATCGGCGTCCCATTGACTGTGGCTGAACCGGTATGTTTTACCGTCCGCTCCGTTTATGACGCCTGCGTTTACACATTGGCTGTACGCTTTTATTGTCCCTTTCATGAGGGACCTTTCCGGAAGACCATAACGCCGCGCACGAAAATATGGGCGGGGACGTTTCGCAAAAAACGTAAGATATTCCTGATTGCGTATGACTGATATAGCACAATCACGCCGCTTTGACCCGTAAATAATGCCGCCTTGACAATTTAACCGCTAACGCACTGTAATACGGTATGAAAATTCTTCATGAAATCTGGCATTACTGGAAATCGCTCTCCGTCTGGTTCTGCACGGCGTTTGTTGTGCTTGTCCTGCTCACGGTGATCATCAATCATTTTAAAACGCCGTCCGGCACATCTGAACCGGACCCTGCCGCCCAGTGCCTGGACGATGGGGGCACATGGAATGCGGAAGAGGCGCATTGCCGCTTCCCCGCCTGATCTACGCTGCAAGAATGGCCGCGTGGTGGTTCAGATGATCGTCCATAAAGCTTTGTATGAAGAAGTAGGAATGATCATATCCGTTCTGCATGCGGAGTGTTAGTTTCGCGCCTGCCTTTCCGCACGCCGCCTCGAATTTTTCCGGCTTCAACTGATCGTTCAGGAACTGGTCCGCCGTTCCTTGGTCGATCAGGATCGGGGGCAGGGAGGTCGCATCCAGATATCCTTCCATAAGCGCCGTTGCGTCATGTGACAGCCATCTTGCTTGGTCCTTGCCAATATATGCCGTGAACGCCTTTTGCCCCCACGGGCATTGCGCCGGCGCACAAATGGGGGAGAAGGCCGAAACGGATTTGAACAATCCCTTATGCCGCAGGAACAAAGTCAGCGCGCCGTGACCGCCCATCGAATGACCAAAAATACCCGCGCGCCCTGTATCCAGACCCGGAAACGCATGGCGCATCAGGGCAGGAAGCTCGTCCGTAACATAGCTTTCCATGCGGTAATGCTTCGCCCACGGCTCCTGCACGGCGTCCACGTAAAACCCCGCGCCCTTGCCGATATCATATCCGGCCTCATCCGCGACACCGTCACCGCGGGGGGATGTGTCCGGCGCGATAATCGCGATGCCCAGCTCTGCCGCGC
>QFNK01000241.1 GCA_003240795.1 Micavibrio aeruginosavorus
ATTCTCAGCTCCATGGAAATCAGCAACCAGCTCGCAAAAGAAGGCCAGGAAATGTACAAGACGCTGCGCGCCGTATAAAAATTGCCGGAAGACCTATTTGAAACGGCGCCACGTGCGCCGTTTCTTTTTTTAAATCCTTCGGTTGTTTTTCACACACTTAAATTTCATTAATATTGACATTTTACGCGCATATAAGACCGCTTCAGTACGATACACTGACACGTGCGCAAAACACGATTGTATTCTTATGGTTGCGATGATACATTAGCAGACGCAGCATAAAACCTGCGCGTACTCTGTGTAACTTAGACATCATATGCTTTCGGGGGAATTTTGCGCATGATCTTTAATTCGCTGAAGAACGAACAAAAACTCATACTGAACGCTCTGGATAAATCCCAGGCCATCATCCACTTCAAGCCTGACGGCTCAGTTTTATGGGCGAACGACAATTTCCTGAAAGCAATGGGATACACCCTGCCCGAAATACAAGGGCGCCATCACAGCATGTTCGTCGATAGGGACTATAAAGTTTCCCCCGAATATGCAGACTTCTGGGAATCCCTGCGCCGCGGAAATTTTCAGGCCGCGGAATATAAGCGCATCGGCAAAGGCGGCCGTGAAATCTGGATACAGGCGTCCTACAACCCCCTTCTCGACACAAACGGCAATGTCGTCAAAGTGGTGAAATACGCGACCGATATTACACAGCAAACATTGCAGAACGCCGATTATAAAGGCCAAATCAACGCCATCGGCAAATCGCAGGCTGTTATCCATTTCGACCTTGATGGCAATATTTTATGGGCAAACGAAAACTTTGTTGCGGCCACAGGCTACGAGCTCGATGAAATTCAAGGGCGTCACCACAGCATGTTCGTGGGCACGGAACACGCGGTCAGCCAAGAGTACAAAACATTCTGGGAGACGTTGAAGCAAGGCATGTTTCAGGCGGCGGAGTACAGACGTTTCGGCAAAGGCGGCCGTGAAATCTGGATACAGGCGTCCTACAACCCCATATTCGACCCGACCGGCAAACCGTTCAAGGTCGTCAAATATGCGACCGACATTACCGCACAGGTCAACAAGCGGCGCGAGAACGAGCAGATCAGCGCGGATGTCGATAGCAGCCTTGGTAAAATCGTTGCCTCCGTCGATAACGCAACGTTTCAGACGAACAACGCGTCGTAATCCGCCAATCAGGCCGCAAGCACGGTGCAGAGCATTGCCGTTGGCGCGGAGGAGCTGACAAGCTCGATCAGTGAAATATCGCGAAGTATGACGATGTCGAAGCAGGCCGTCGATGAAGTTATGGAGCTTACAGGCAAAGCCGATTCATCAACGCAGGAACTGGCGAAGGCGGCGGAACAGATGTCCGATATTCTTGCGATCATTCAGGCGATTGCAAACCAGATCAACCTCCTCGCCCTCAATGCCACGATAGAATCCGCGCGCGCGGGCGAAGCGGGCAAAGGTTTTGCCGTCGTCGCAGGCGAAGTAAAAAGCCTGGCGACGCAGGTCGCGCAGGCAACCGACAAAATCTCCGGTGAGATTAACAACATGCAAGGCATCTCCACGAATGTCGTCAAAATACTTTCGACGATAAAACAGTCGATCGGAAGCGTCGAAGCAAGCGTTTCCGGTGTAGCCAGCGCCATCGAAGAGCAGAATGTCGTAACGAACGAAATATCGAGCAATATGCAGATCGCCGCAACCGCCTGCGACCGTGTGGATCTCAGCCTGCGCGAAATTCTGGACGCCATGACCGGATCGGCGAACTACGCCAAGGATGTGCAGCAACTCTCGAAACAGCTTGTCAGCGCATAAGATAGAAAAAACTTCAAAAAAAGGCCGGTAATTTAACCGGCCTTTTTGTTGTTTAAGCGGACAGCTTTTGCTTGATGACACCGCCGGCCTTGCCCATGTCGAGCTGGCCTGCGTATTTCGCCTTAAGCTCGGCCATGACCTTGCCCATGTCCTTGATTCCTGCGGCACCTGTTTCGGCGATGATCTGCTCGATCACCTTGGCGACTTCGTCGTCGGACAATTGTTTTGGCAGGAAGGACTGGATCACGGCGATCTCGCCATCTTCCTTGTCGGCCAGTTCGGGACGGTTGTTCTCGCGAAAGATTTTCGAGGATTCCGCGCGCTGCTTAATCATGGATTGCAGGAGCGACAGAACAGCCGATTCGTCGATACCGTCATTGCGCCCGTCCGTGCGGCTGGCCACATCTTTATCCTTCATCGCGGCGATGATAAGTCTTATGGTAGCAAGACGCTCCATCTCCTTGTTTTTCATCGCATCTTTCATGGCGGCGTTTATATTTTCGCGCGTGCTCATGTTTTTTCCTTCCATCATCGGACAAAATTGTTTACTAAATCATCTTCCAGTGGCCTAACGAAAACTGGAAGCGAATTCATGAACGATAGTTCTACCCCCAAGCCCCCCAAAAACGCAAGCGCCGTCATAGTATTGGCCGATGGTTCCGTCTTCTATGGACAGGGAATCGGCGCCGAAACCAAGACCGTCGGGGAAATCTGCTTCAACACCTCGATCACGGGGTATCAGGAAATCCTGACCGACCCTTCCTACGCCGGGCAGATCATCACCTTTACATTCCCGCATATCGGCAATGTCGGCACGAACGACGAAGACATTGAAACCATCAATCCGGCCGCGCGCGGATGCATCGTGCGCGAAGCGATCACGGATGAAGAAAGCTGGCGCGCAAGCAAGCATTTCGACCAATGGCTGAAATCCTACAACCTGCCCGGCATTTGCGGCGTCGATACACGCGCGCTTACGCGCCGCATTCGCGACATCGGTGCGCCGAACGGTATTCTGTGCCATCAGGCCGACGGTAAATTCGATATCGAGGCGTTGAAGAAAGAAGCCGCCGCATGGCCCGGCCTTGAAGGCATGGATCTTGCCAAGGACGTATCATGCACCCAGACATATAAGTGGGACGAGACTCTCTGGACGCTCGGCGAAGGCTACGGCAAGCTTGAGAACGCGCAATATCACATCGTTGCCATTGATTACGGTGCGAAACGGAACATCCTCCGCTGCCTCGCCGCGTCGGGATGCCGCGTAACGGTCGTTCCCGGCAACACGTCTGCCGAAGACATCATGAACCACAAACCGGACGGCGTTTTCCTGTCCAACGGCCCCGGCGATCCGGCGGCAACAGGCGCATACGCCGTCCCCGTTATCAAAGCGATCCTGGACAACAATATTCCGTTGTTCGGCATATGCCTTGGTCACCAGATGCTTGCCCT
>QFNK01000242.1 GCA_003240795.1 Micavibrio aeruginosavorus
GCGGTTTTGGAAAAACTCTCCCGCAAGGAAAACCCACAGATGGTAATGGGTGTTTTCAAACAGAAATTCGGCAGACTGGAAGACATCAATCCCGCAAAGTCCAGATGCTGGGTCGCGCTCGAAGAAGTCCGTGATCCCGGAAATTTAGGCACCATCATCCGCACGGTCGACGGCGTCGGCGCGGACGGCGTCATCCTGATCGGCCAGTGCTGCGACCCTTTTTCGGTCGAATCAATCCGCGCCACCATGGGCTCCGTCTTTTCGATCCCTGTCATCCCCTGCAAACGGGAGGAATTCCTCGACCTGACAGTGACATGGCCGGGGAGCATCGTCGCAACCGCCCTGAACGACCGGACTGTTGATTTCCGTGAGGCCGAGTATAAAAAACCCATGATCCTCGTCATGGGCAACGAACAGGCGGGCATCACGGAAACGATCCAGAACGCCGTGCACCAGACGGTGAAGCTGCCCATGAACGGCCGCGCCGATTCCCTGAACCTCGCCATCGCCACGGGCATCATGCTCTACGCCGCGATGGAGCCGTGGAAATAACCTCTTTTTCACTGGAAAACCAAGGTCTCCATGGGTAAAACAAACCCATGGCACAGCGCATCGAAGTACTCACGGTTTCCGAAGACGGCAGGGCGAAAGTCCTCGAACAAAATCTGGCAAGGATGGGCAAAAATGCCACCGCCAGAATAGTCGACGTATACACGGTCGAACATGACATCAACGATCCTGCGAACCTTGCGGCGCTCTCCAAATCATTCGTCAATCCGGTGACGCAAAAACTTTTGTCGCGTGGTGATGAGGGAGACTTCGACTGGGCGGTTGAAATCGGTTTCCTCCCCGGCGTGACGGACAATATCGGCCACACGGTATCGGAGCTTTCCGCGCTTACCTTGAATGACAATCAGGCGGTTTATTCCTCGCGTGTCATTCTCCTCAAAGGTGACTTGAAAGAGGAGGATGTGAAATCCATCGCGTCGACGCTTCACAACCCGCTTATTCAACGCGCGGCCATAAAAGACACGGCATCCTACAAAAAAGACGGCGGTATGGATGTCGTCGTTCCCAAAGTCCGCCTCGACAACGCTCACCTCGTTGCCGACGATGTCGACCTGAACGTTTCTGATGAAGAACTATTGAAGATCGGAAAAGATGGCATTGCGAATGCAGACGGCACACGCCGCGGCCCGCTCGGCATGTCTCTTCTCTACATGAAAGCCGTTCAGGATTACTTCAAAAAGATCGGCCGCCCCGCGAAAGACATCGAACTTGAAACGCTGGCGCAAACATGGTCGGAGCATTGCAAACACACGATCTTTGCATCACCGATTGATGAGGTAAAAGACGGCCTTTACAAACATTATATCAAGCGCGCCACGAACGAAATCCGCAAGGCACGCGGCGATGGCGACATATGTGTCTCCGTTTTCAGCGACAATGCCGGCGGTATCGATTTCGACGAAAAGTGGATCATCACGCACAAGGTTGAAACGCACAACTCCCCCTCTGCCCTCGACCCTGTCGGCGGCGCGATGACAGGCACGGGCGGCGTAAACCGCGATGCGATGGGCTTCGGCCTTGGCGCGAAACCGGTCGTCAACACATACGGATTCTGCTTTGCTATTCCGGGAAGCAATCCTGAATTCTACCGCAGCAAAGGCAAGGTCAACCCGATCCTCTCACCTGATACGATTATCAAGGGTGTCGTCCACGGTATCGAGGCGTACGGCAACTGCTCGGGCATTCCAACGCCGCAGGGCTTCGCTTATTTCGATGAACGCTATGCCGGGAAGCCACTTGTCTTCGCCGGAACCGTCGGCCTCATCCCACGCGAGATCAACGGCAAGCCGGGTCATATAAAAGGCGCACGCCCCGGCGACCGCATCATCATGTCCGGCGGTAAGGTTGGACGCGACGGCATACACGGCGCGACCTTCTCCTCGGTCGCGCTCGATGAAGGATCACCGGCGACTGCGGTACAGATCGGCGATCCGATCACGCAAAAGAAAATGTCCGATGCGCTGATCAAGGATATCCGCGACCTCGGCCTCTATAATGCCATCACAGACAACGGCGCGGGCGGCCTATCTTCGTCCGTCGGCGAAATGGGGGAAAGCTCCGGCGGCTTCGTCATCGCGCTCGACAAAGTGCCGCTCAAATATCCGGGCATGCAGCCGTGGGAAATCTGGATCAGCGAATCCCAGGAGCGCATGACATTGGCCGTTCCGCCGGAAAACATAGAACGCTTGTTCGCACTCTTTGCCAAGCGCGGCGTCGAGGCATGGGATGTCGGTGAATTCACAAATTCCGGCAAGGCGCAGGCAACTTGGCATGGCGAAACTGTTATGGACATCGACATGGACTTCCTCCATGACGGACTTCCCGAAACACCGCTAAATACAACATTCACGCGCGGCGGTGAAAGCGAACCGGACCTTGAAGAGCCACAGGACTACAAGGCGGCAATCCTTTCCATGATGTCGCGGCTGAACATCGCGTCAAAGGAATTCATCGCAAGCCAGTATGATCACAATGTGCAGGGTTCCGCCGTCCTCGGCCCGCTTCAGGGTAAAGGCCGCGTTTTTGCCGAGGCCACCATTTCGCGCCCTGTATTATCAAGCCCGCGCGGTGTCGTCTTATCCCAAGGACTTGCACCGCTCTATTCGGACATCGACACATACCACATGGCAACCGCGTCTCTGGATATAGCAGTCCGTAACGCTGTGGCCGCCGGATGCCCGATCGATCACTTGGCAATCCTTGATAATTTCTGCTGGTGCAGCTCGGATGAACCGGAACGCCTTGGCCAGCTGAAACGCGCCTGTGAAGCCATCTATGACCTGGCCGTCCTGTATCAAACGCCATTCATCTCCGGCAAGGATTCGATGTTCAACGACTTCAAGGGATATGACGCGAACGACAATCCGATCAAAATCTCCATCCCGCCCACATTGCTTGTCTCCGGCATCGGGGTCATGCCACATGTCGACCAATCCGTCTCCATCGAACCGAAAATGGCGGGCGATCTCGTCTACGTTATAGGCCAGACGAAGAACGAGCTCGGCGCATCCGAATATTATGCGATGAACGGCAAGCTCGGCAGCAACGTCCCCGAAACCGACGGCGCCGCAAACCTCGCCATTTACAAAGCCCTGACCAAAGCAAACCAGAATCACTGGATCGCCTCAGCGTTGCCTGTAACACTCGGCGGCATTGGCGTGGCATTGGCCAAGAAATGTATCGCTT